>CALLBD010000050.1 GCA_938001915.1 uncultured Caulobacterales bacterium
CGAGACCTGATGCCGGGCAGGGCGCCAGAAATGCGAAGTCATAAGTATTGGTCGGCAAGCTCATCGAAATAAAGCCAGCGATTTCAGGGCGTCGCATCAAAAGCTGCATCCCAATCCATGCGCCAAAACTATACCCGGAGACCCAGCTAAAGGGCGCGTTCTGGTTAAAGCTCTGCATGTAATCCAAAGCATAAGCCGCATCTTGTAATTCGCCTTGGCCGTTATCATAGACGCCAACAGATCGGCCGACACCTCGGAAATTGAAGCGCAGCACGGAAAAACCCCGCCGTTTATATTGCTCATACATCGCGACGGGAATACGGTGATCCATATGTCCACCAGCCTTTGGATGTGGCGGCAGAATTAGGGCGCAAGGCGCTTGCGGATCATCAGACGGATGATAGCGGCCTTCGAGGCGACCTTCTGGACCGTTGAAAATGACTTCAGGCATATAAAGAGCCCCTTTTATTGCATCTAGATTCCTGTGTTCTTATACACAATTTAATCTTGACTAAATCAGTCGGGATACATAGGTCCCGGCGGATGAAATTGGTTTGCGTGCGCGCCTCTATCAAGGGTGCAAACAAAATGCCAACAAAACCTGCACTTAACGCCAAAAGGTCTCAATTTTAACTGTGAAACTGACCGCAAAAGGACGATATGCCGTTATGGCCGTAGCCGATTTGGCCGCCCAAGGTCCGAATGCGTGCGAGTCACTCTCAGCAATTGGGGAACGGCAGTCGATTTCGGTGACCTTCCTGGAGCAGCTTTTCGGTAAATTACGCCGTGCAGGGCTGGTAGTATCCGTTCGCGGTGCGCAGGGTGGTTATAAATTAGCTGCGTCTGCCCAGACGCTTTCTCTCGATGCTATCATTCATGCTGTTGACGCTGCGCCAAAAGCGCATGGCTGCACGCCTGAAGCCAAAATTGCCTGCACGGGAAAAACAGATCGCTGCCTAACGCATGATTTGTGGGGGGCCTTGGAAAATCACATCGAAGGTTTTCTTGCATCTATCACAGTCCAAGATGTCGTTGATGGGCGTCTCCCTATGATGGAGGCGGCGGAATGACCCGTCTGTTTTCATACCTAGTTTTGGTTTCGTTAGTATGTGGCTGTCAGTCGCTTACCAAGGAAATAAATACTCACGCCCCATTAAGTTTAAGATATAAACTCATATCGATGGATGGGCATGAGCTTTCATTAGAACGAGATAAAAATGTGTTGGGGGCTGAGAGCTTAAAACCGACGACTCTCTCAGCTTACAGCCATTGGAGTGGTGAAGTAGAGTGGAAATATTTGTCTTTTGGCGAAGGATGTCTAATTTTAAGAAACTCTCCTGATGGGGTGGCTGAGACGCCAGATTGGTGCAGTGAGCTTGTAACTATTGACGGGACCACCAAAGAATATCTACCTTATGTTGCGGCGCGTAAAAATTTTATTGAGAATATTGTACCAGCAATTTATGTGCAACGTAGGACTGATGAGGGTGATATAGAATGGCTAAATGCTAATGGCGAAAAAATAGCTCATTTTAAATTCCTAGAGGCGGCGGAATGACCCGTCTCTATTTCGATCATAACGCGACAACCTTTGTCTCTCAACCCGTCATTGATGCGATGACTCAAGCTTTAGTGACCACTGGCAATCCGACAGCGCAGCACCGTAATGGCCGTGCAGCCAATTCGATTGTCTCTGATGCACGCGAGAAAGTTGGCCTCGCTATGGGTGTTTGTGCGCAAGACGTCATTTTCAATAGCGGCGGAACTGAGGGCTGTAACACGGCGATTTGGTCGGCGGTTAATGCAGGCTGCAAACATTTACTCATTTCCAGTATGGATCATCCAGCGACGATAAATGCCGTAGAGAATTTTGGCGCGAGCCATGAGATGATACCTGCGGATGCACAGGGCCGCACGGATATGGACTGGCTCGAGACGCGGCTCTCCAAATGGGACGAGGCAGACGGGCGTCCATTTGTGTCACTCGTCGCCGCTAATAGTGAAACAGGCGTTCTTCAAGACGTCGACAGCGCGGTAGATATAGTCTCCGAGGCTGGCGGTCTTATTCTGATTGATGCAACGCAAGTGCTTGGAAAAATGACGATGCCGTCTACGCCTGATTATCTGGCTGTGTCTGCGCATAAAATTGGCGCGCCGCGCGGTGTTGGTGCGCTCTATGTTGCGCCTAACGCGCCTTACACTTCGCTCCTCGCAGGAGGCGGTCAGGAAAGACGCCGGCGTTCTGGAACGCATAATGTCTCAGGTATTGCAGGATTTGGGGCGGCCTGTGAGGCGATTGAGAGCTTGGACCATGTGGCTCAGATACGTGATAGTTTGGAAGCGCGATTGAAAGAGATAGAGCCTCATATTGTATTTTTTGGGAACGAAGCCAAACGCCTACCCAACACATCATTCTTTGCTGTGCCTGACGCCTCCTCAATGACTTTGATGATGGCGCTTGATCTCGAAGGTATTTCCGTCTCGACGGGAACGGCCTGTTCGTCAGGCAAGGTCGGGGCAAGCCGCGCCATTACTGCGATGGACCGTAGTGACGAAGCGCCAAAAGGTGCCATTCGTGTGAGCCTCGGCAGAGACACGAGTCCTGAAGATATCGATAGATTTATCAGCTCTTGGATAAAGCTGCGCCGTATAAAAACCGAAGCCCCAAAGGCTAAAGGAGTCGCCAGATGAGCGAAGATGTAAAAATTGCCAAAGACAGTATCGACGACGAAACCGTTGAGGGCGTTCGCTCGCTCGAAGCGGACAAATATAAATATGGTTTCGATTCAGATATTGAGCAGGAATTTGCGCCTAAAGGCCTGAATGAAGACATCGTTCGTTTCATCAGCGAAAAGAAAGACGAGCCGCAATGGCTCCTCGATTGGCGGTTAGAAGCGTATGAACGTTGGCTTACGCTCGAAGAGCCAGACTGGGCCATGGTCGATTATCCAAAAATCGATTTTCAGGACATGTATTACTATGCGTCGCCCGTGAAGAAGAAAGAGCTCAATTCACTGGATGAAGTCGACCCTGAAATTCTCGAAGTTTATACTAAACTCGGCATTTCCCTGAAGGAGCAAGAAGTTCTGGCTGGCGTTAAAGGCGCGCCAAAGGTCGCCGTTGATGCCGTGTTCGACTCGGTCTCTGTTGTCACGACCTTCAAGAAAGAGCTCGCGAAACATGGCGTGATTTTCTGTAGCTTCTCTGAGGCTGTGAAAGATCATCCAGAACTCGTGAAAAAATATATGGGTTCTGTCGTGCCTGTGACGGATAACTACTATGCCACGCTCAATAATGCCGTCTTCTCTGACGGGTCCTTTGTTTATATCCCGCCGGGCGTTCGTTGCCCTATGGAGCTCTCGACCTATTTCCGCATGAACGCGCAGGGGACGGGGCAGTTTGAGCGCACGCTTATTATCGCGGACAAGGGCTCATACGTGTCTTATCTTGAGGGCTGCACGGCACCGATGCGCGATGAGAACCAGCTTCATGCGGCCATCGTTGAAATCATTGTTCACGAAGATGCTGAGGTGAAATATTCAACGGTTCAAAACTGGTGGCCAGGCGATAAGGACGGCAAAGGCGGCGTCTATAATTTCGTCACGAAACGTGCAGATTGCCGCGGCGCGAATTCCAAAGTCAGCTGGACCCAAGTCGAGACAGGTTCGGCTGTGACATGGAAATATCCGAGCTGCATTTTGCGCGGCGAAAATTCCCAAGGCGAGTTCTATTCCATCGCCATCACCAATGGACATCAGCAAGCCGATACAGGCACAAAAATGATTCATTTGGGTAAGAACACCAAGTCACGCGTGATTTCAAAAGGCATTAGTGCAGGGAAGTCCAACTCAACCTATCGCGGCCTTGTCAGCGCGCACAAGAAAGCCACAGGCGCGCGCAATTTCACGCAATGTGACTCGCTGCTGATTGGTGACCAATGCGGCGCGCATACGGTGCCTTATATTGAGAGCAATACGCCAACTGCGCAGTTTGAGCATGAAGCGACAACATCGAAGCTCTCCGATGATCAGCTATTCTATTGCCGTCAGCGCGGACTATCTGAAGAAGACGCCGTCGCGCTGCTCGTCAACGGGTTCTGCCGTGATGTGTTGCAAGAGCTGCCCATGGAATTTGCCGTCGAAGCGCAAAAGCTCGTCGCGATTTCCCTTGAAGGGAGCGTGGGATAATGCGGAAAAGAAGTTGGAAATATTGGACAACAATCGCAGTTTTTGTAGGCGCGGCAATCTTTCTTCTCCCCGGCATAATTGCGTTTGTTGCGACGATTGTTTTTTTGGATGAGGATGGGTTCATTATTGAATCTGCACCTCCTTCGACGCCGGCTGTAGCAGAGAGCGTTCAACCACCAGAAACGCCGCCGCTTCTCCCTGCGGGAAGTTTGGAAGATGTTGATTTCAGCTCATACTCTACCGAGTTAGCTGCGGCGTTCAGTCTTGAACTCGGTGAAACGCGCCTCGACTCAATCGATAAAATCCGTCTCTATTTCTCCCCTGAAACTGGGACGAATATGGTGAATATGACGTCGTCTACATTTGAACGTGAAGACGGGTCGGTCATGATTTTCGCGCGAAATAATATTCCGGATGACTCAATTTTCTCTGAAGAGATTTATACGGTTTTTTCTGGCCCCAAGGCCGATAAATTCAACCAAAAACTTGCCGCATATGGTCTTCGCCAGAAATGCCGCCGCGGGGATAAAGCCGAAGAGTGGACGACGGAGCTATGCCCATGATGCGCACCACTATATTCTCAACTCTGCTGCTCGCACCTCTGATAGCGACAGCGCAATCCGCGCCTTTCTCGCCCGTGATTGAAGCCAATGGCGTGCTCTATATTGCGGGGCATCTTGGTTATGAAGCCGAAAACCGGAAATTTCCCAATAATATTACGGATCAAACGCGCTTAACGCTCGAAAATATCGGCACTACGCTTGCATCTGTAAAGGCCGATCATGCCGATATTGTGCGGTGCCAAGTCTTTATGACAGAGATTGAGGGATTTCGCGAGATGAACGACGCTTATAAGGCATTTTTCCCGAAAAACCCGCCGGCGCGCACAACGGTGGAGATCGCAGGTCTGGCAGCGCCAGACGCCCTTATTGAAATCGAATGTACCGCAGTTCGCGGACATGGTGAAAAAATGGAGCTAGAAAATGGCTAAAAAACCAACACGTAAATTCATCCAACTTTCCGAAGGTGAATTAAATTACGCGATGTCTCGCGCGGTCGTCCAAGGCGATTGGTGCTTTGTCTCCGGCACAATGGGCTATGATTATAAGAAGCAAGAGCTCCCTGAAAGCGCAGCGCAGCAGGCGATGAATACTTTCACAAATATCCGCCAAGCGCTCGACGCCGCAGGGTTCGAACTCGGCCATACGGTGCGCGTGCAATACACTGTCTCTGACCGGAAATATGTCAAAGAAGTTCTGCCGATCATCAAAGCGCATTTTGATAAAATCTTGCCCGCCGCCACAATGGTGCTGGCCGAAATGGTTGATCCAAAAGGGAAGATCGAAATCGAAGTGACTTGCTTTAAGGGATAACTTTCTTCTCCCTTTAGGGAGAAGATGTCTTGGCGTTTTGCAAAAACGCGGAGACAGATGAGGGTTTACTGACCAAAATTTATACACCCTCATCCGAGGCTTCGCCCCACCTTCTCCCTAAAGGGAGAAGGAGATACACAGGAAACAATGAACCAACCCATCAACATAAATGAGAAATTCTCAAAATTCAGCGAGCATTGGCGACCAAAAATCGTCGCGCAGCTGAATGGTCAGGATTTTAAACTCGCCAAGATAAAAGGTGAATACCCGTTCCATGCCCACGAGCATGAGGACGAGATGTTTTTCTGTTGGCGTGGCTCGTTTATTCTCGATTTTGAGGGCGGCGAAAGTGTGCCTGTTGGTGAGGGGGAGTGCATTGTCGTCCCGAAAGGCGTGCGCCATCGCCCCCGCGCAGAGGAAGAATGCCTCATTTTCTTGGTTGAACCGAATGGCGTGAAGAATAATGGCGATGCGGAAGTTGATGCTGTTTACGATGCGCCTATGGGGGAATGGGTGTGATGGTTCGAAAGTTCACGAAAGAGACGATAAACGTTTCGTGTGGCCTAATTTTATTCGTAGCCATTAGTGGCTGTATCGATGGTCGCGAGGAACAAGTTTTTTATGTTTGTGATGATGCTTTCAATATAACGGTCAATTTTCCTGAAAAGTCGGCATTTTTCGAGTCTGATATTAATCGTACAGGTTCCGCAGAAATGATAGGCCCCTCAATCGCGATGTACTTTGACAAAACTGATGAGTCTTCAGCAATGAAAATTATTTTAAATCGTAAAACTGGAAAAGCTACTCATGAGCATGGGTCAGCCCCATTTGGTGAAGGTTCAGTGAAGAACGATTTTTTTCCGGTATGACTTGTGAACTAAATTAGAGATAAAAATGCTAAAAATAAATAACCTTCACGTCTCTGTTGATGACGGACAAAAACCTATCCTTACGGGGCTTTCGCTTGATGTGCCTAAGGGTGAAGTTCATGCGATTATGGGACCGAATGGGGCAGGTAAATCGACGCTGTCTTATGTCCTGACGGGACGTGACGGATATGAAGTCATAGACGGCACGGTCACGCTGGACGGCGAAGATTTGCTGGATATGGAACCGGAAGAGCGCGCGGCGGCGGGGGTCTTTTTGTCATTCCAATATCCTCTCGAAATTCCTGGCGTGCCAACCATGACCTTCCTGAAAACTGCGCTCAACGCCCAACGCAAAGCACGCGGCGAAGAAGAAATGAAAGCCCCAGAGTTTCTCAAGAAATCTCGCGCCCTCGCGGCCGAGCTTAAGATGAAACCTGAAATGCTCAAACGCCCACTTAATGTCGGATTTTCTGGCGGTGAGAAAAAGCGGATGGAAATTTTCCAAATGATGATGCTGGAGCCGAATTTCATCGTCATGGATGAGACGGATTCAGGTCTTGATGTGGATGCCCTGCGGATTGTGGCCGACGGCGTAAATAAGCTCCGCTCGCCGGATCGCGGCATGCTTATTATCACCCATTATCAGCGCTTGCTCGACTATATCGTGCCAGACCGCGTGCATGTTCTTGCCAAAGGCGGGATTGCCGCTAGCGGCGACGCTGACTTCGCCAAAAGGCTAGAGAAAGAGGGCTATGACGCATATGCCGCTTAATGTTCTTTTTTTCCGTCATTACCGTCCTTGCGGCGGTAATCCATGCGATGTCGAAACCCTATTATGGATTACCGGGACAAGCCCGGTAATGAAGGAGTATGGGGTAATGCTATGACCCTTTCTAACCAACTCCCCACCCGCCGAAATGAAGCTTGGAAATGGACTGATGTCAGTCGGTCCGTCGCAGAGGGCATACGCGGCATATCCGTTGCCGCACCTGTGCAAATTTTTGTCCCCGAAGGCGTCACCGTCACGCGGGTCGAGGCAAATAATGCAGCCAATGACAGCTCGCTTTATGCGCTGGCCACGGAACATGCAGGGCAGACATATGCGATTGACGTACCCGCAGGATTTTTGTCTGAACATCCTGTGCAAATCGAGGGTCTAACGCACGGTCATGCGCAAATCTCTCTGAGCCTCGGCAAGGGCGCGCGTCTTCAATTGGTCGAACATTATGACGGCCAAGCAGGTGCCTTTGTAAACTCGCATCTGAACGTCAAATTGGCGGAATATGCCGTGTTGGACCGCGTCATTGTCCAGACAGATACGGAAACCACAGTCCGCGTCGCGACAACCTATGTGACGGCGTGGGCCAACTCGGAACTTATGCAACACACACTCGCTTTTGGTGGACAGCTTTCGCGATTAGAAACACGGTTGGCCGGAATGGGGAAAGCCGTGAAAGCGACCATCAATGGCGCTTATCTGCTAGACGGGAAACGCCATTGCGACATGACCAGCTATATTGATTTGGCCTGTCCTGATGGGCTTATCCGTCAATCCGTCAAAGGCGTTACAGCGGATAAATCTCGCGGTGTCTTCCAGGGTAAATTCCACGTCCGCCGCCCCGCACAGCACACAGATGCGGAAATGCGCCATGATGCGATTATGCTCTCGGACACCTCCGAAATTCGGTCCAAGCCAGAGCTGGAAATCTACGCTGATGATGTGGCCTGCGCCCATGGGAATACGATAGGCGCGCTAGATGAGAGTGCCTTATTCTATATGCGCCAACGCGGGATACCCCTCGCGCAAGCCAGAGCTTTATTGACCGAAGCCTTCCTCGCCAGTGTGTTTGACACGTTAGAAGATGAGGTCATGCGCGAGAGCTTGCTAGACAAGCTGCGTGGGTGGTTGGCATGAGTATGGCAATATCAAACCCTTGGCATGAACTCATTCTATTCAATTTATTTGGTCTAATTGTAGTCTTGTTATGGATGTTTGGTGGGGCGTGGTGGGATAAACGACGGGGCGTGGAACCAATTTCAAAACGCGTCTGGTTAACTTTGGTTGCATTGCTTTGTGTGCCTGCCAACGTTTTCGCTGTTATTGCTATTTTGAGAACGTCATGACCGCCTTTCTTACATACATGCTCGTCATTATTTTGATAATTGTCGTAGTTGCTATGAACTATTCAATCTTAACGGATGAGCAGGTCAGAAAGAGCGGATTACTGAAAGCGTTCACGCTAAAAAAGACCTATATTTGGTTTGCTGGGATGCTTGTGGTTTTAAGTGCGGTGGTAATTCTCAATGATTAATCTCCCATCCATCCGCGACCAATTTCCCGTTCTTGCGCGCGAGATAAACGGCTACCCACTCGCTTATCTCGATAATGCCGCCTCGGCGCAAAAGCCGACGGCTGTTATGGACGCGATGAAAGCGCAATCAGAGCAGGCCTATGCCAATGTGCATCGCGGGCTGCATACGTTGGCGAATGAAACGACTGAGGCTTTCGAGGCTGCACGGAGTAAAGTCGCCAAATTCCTCGGCGCGCCGTCTGAGAAAAATATCGTCTTCACACGCGGTGCGACAGAGGCACTAAACCTGTGCGCTTACGGTCTTTCCCATCTCATTGAGCCGGGCGATGAGATTATCATCTCGCAGATGGAGCATCACTCAAATATCGTGCCGTGGCATTTCCTGCGCGAGCGTTATGGTGCCGTCATTCGCTTTGTGCCTGTCACGGAAGAGGGTGCGCTCGATCTTGAGGCTTTTAAAGCCATGCTCGGCGAAAAAACGAAAATCGTCTCACTCGTCCATATGTCCAATGTCCTAGGCACCGTGAACCCCATCAAAGACATTGCAAAATGGGCCAAGGCCGCAGGCGCGGTTATGATTGCGGACGGTACGCAGGCCGCCGTGCATATGGATATCAACGTCCAAGACCTCAGCGTCGATTTATTCTGCATGACAGGGCATAAGCTCTATGGTCCAACAGCCATTGGCGTGTTGTACGGCACGACTGAAATCTTTGAGCAGATGCAGCCCTTTAACGGCGGCGGCGAGATGATTGCCGACGTGTTTGAAGACCGTGTGACCTATAATGATGTGCCCTATAAATTCGAAGCGGGCACACCGCCTATCCTCGAAGCCATTGGCCTCGGCGCGGCGATTGATTGGGTCGGGCAGTTCGACTCTGAAGATATTCGCCAACATGAAATGGCGCTCTATCACGCCGCGCGGGATGGTCTTGCGGATTTGAACTCTGTCACGATTGTTGGAACGACGCCTGATAAGGGGCCTGTGTTGTCCTTTAATCTGCAAGGCGCACACGCACATGATGTTGCGCAAATCCTCGACAAATATGGCGTAGCGGTGAGGGCAGGTCAGCATTGCACCCAGCCCCTCATGGATCGTTACGGCATTCATTCCACGGCACGCGCGAGTTTTGGGATTTACAACACCTTAGACGAGGCCGAGCGCTTCGTCTCAGCCGTGCGCAAAGCTGCGCTCTTTCTATCTTAGCGTAAAAGGCCTATATTCAGGACATGGACAACACGATGACAGATCGACAAAGGCAAGCCGAAGCTTTGGCCAATGCGCAAATTCCAGGCCTCACGCCTGATAATGTGGCAGGCGAGGTTAAGGAAGCGCAAGCGGCAAAGCGTGACGTTTTGGACGTGTCAGGCGCGCCCGTTCAACCGCCGACAGAGGAAGAGTTAGAGCGCATTACCAATGATGTTATCGGTCAGTTGAAATCCGTCTATGATCCAGAAATACCGACTGATATCTATGAGTTAGGCCTGATTTATAAAGTAGAATTAGAAGATGACCGCCTGTTGAAAGTCACCATGACACTCACGGCTCCGGGCTGTCCTGTTGCGGGCGAGATGCCCGAATGGGTGCGTGAGGCGTGCGAAGTCGTCGCAGGCGTGCGCCGCGTCGAAGTCGAAATGACCTTTGATCCGCCTTGGACGCCAGACCGCATGAGCGACGAAGCGCGCTTAGAATTGAATATGCTATGAACGTAGTGTTCGCATTTGATCCTGTGAATCAAATGCAACGAAGTTCCGAAACCGCTGGTCGGTTTCGGCCCAGAGGATAAAAGGAAGTTATGGCTACCGTAACCAAAACTCGGCGTCCGCGCCCCAAACTTGTCACCCTGACGGATGCTGCCGCAGAGCGCGTGGCGGAAATTCTCGCCGAGCGCGGTGAAGGCTATCTTCGCGTTGGCGTCAAAAATGGCGGCTGTGCGGGTATGGAATATCTGATGGATTATGTCGCGGAGCCTGAAAAATTTGATGAAGTCGTCGAAGACAAAGGTGTGCAGATAGTGGTGGATGCGAAAGCTGTCTTGTTCTTACTCGGCTCTGTGGTGGACTATGAAGTCGATGTGCTGAACTCCAGGTTTACATTCAAAAACCCTAACCAAACAGATGCGTGTGGCTGCGGGGAGAGTGTGACAATTATTCCGGCTGTGGGGTGATGCGGCAATTCGCTGGACGCGGAAGCAACTTCTACGAGTTTGCATGTAAATTTGCTGTATATGTGACCATATTTAACTGTGCCTTTGTTGTTGTCGTGGCATGTAATCTTCCAATTGAAATTCTGGCACCAATCCTGGTTGCCGAGGCAAAAGAGGTTGAAGTGTTCGGGTAATCCCCACGCTTTTAGCGAAACAAAGGAAAAGCTAGACGAATTCTATAGCTTTAAATTAACGCGTTTCTGACTTCTTCATGCTAAATATCTCCTTATGAGAGACTATTTCACACGCTTGGCTGCCGTAAATTTTGTGGTGACAGCCCTTTGTTTGTTAGCTGCTTATTATTTGGATATTTCAAATGCGATGCTCTTCGGCGCGCTCCTTTCATTGTTCTGTCTACGCTTTGTCTTGGGTAAATCAAAGCAAGAGCGCAAGCGTATCTGGAACCTCCGTCATAAGGTTTTCCGAAAGGAGAAACATCTCAAATGGATTTCCATACTCGTAAATTTCTTTTTGCCCATATGGGTGGGTGCTGGGGCTTATGCCGTTTTTCACTTTAGTCCAAACAACGCAATTATCTGGTTCTTGGGGGCCACCCATTTGGGGGCGCTTATCATGAATTGGATCATGATGCCTCGCGTGGAAGGCGTCATAGCCGCGACATTTGATTAGTTAATTTTCTCGATAAAAATCAAACCTAACATCGATGTTTAAGCTGCCTATACCCATGCTGAAATCATAGTCTGGCATTTCATAGAGAAAATCGAGGCGGATGGTCTGCTCGTCAATATCCCCATTGCGAACGCGAATGCCTTGCTGGCGCCCGAAATTCATTATTTGGGTGGGAAGGCCGCTCAAATCCCCAAGGTCGTCGACCCCGCTAACAATTTGAATGTTGGAGGCATTGGCGCGTGATCCAAATTGGAACCCGCCATCATTGCCTGACTCAACAAAGCTGGGGGTTAGCTTAATGTCACCAAGTTGTATCGTATTCGAAAAATCACCCGTTGCATTGGCAATCGAGGCAAGGGCGCGCAATGAAAATCGTGTATTTCGCGATGTGATAAAGAAGCTATGAGAATAGGCTTTTCCCGGGCCATCTAAAAGAATGTCCGTGTTGGGATTGAGCGCAAAAGCGCCAAACGTATCATTTGCATCCAAAAAACCGTCACCGTCATCTGAGAGGCTCGTGTTTATGGTTGAGCCATCTTGCGTGATGCCAAAGATAAAGCCTTCATCGGCATTTGGGTTGTTTGCACCATTGCCACCAATCAACCCCGTAATATTGGTACTTTGAGCTCTTGATGAGAAGGCAATCATCTCTCCGCCAACAGGCACGCAGCAGGAGTTGGTCACAAAAACCCAATTATCATAAATATCAAAATTTGTGCCGTCATGAACCACGGCACAGCCATAAGTGCGGCACCAAAAATCGGTATCCAGAAAACTTGCGTGGGCAGATGACGCAAGCGAGGCGAGGGCAATCCCCGCCGGGATTACCTGTTTAATTCGCAACATAGTCCAATGTTTCGACAGGGATATCCGTTGACCGGAATTTATTCTGCGGCACGAAGGTGTTATTCAGATCAAAGTCAATCGTGTATTTACCCGACTCGAGTTCGGCGACATCTTTCAATGCAATATTATAGGTTCGCTTACCGCCATCCAAAACAACGGCACTGAGCGGTGTTTCAGTGACCACGTCGCCGGCAGAATCTTTTAGGAAAGCTGTGCCTTGAAGGCGCGCATGGGCATCCCCGTCATTTTTAATTTCCATGGTGACGAGGCCAGGCTTCTCAGAATTAAGCGCCACACTTGTGACTTCAGGCAAACTCTTGGATGGCGTCAGCGTGAGGTAGAATAAAGAGGCAAGTTGATACCGGTTCCAAACGCCAGAGACTTCGCCGCGTTCATCCAGCTCGGGCAGCATGGTTGTCGCGAGCAGGGCAAAGCGATGATCGCCTTTATTCTCAATTTTGTAAGGTGCGGCAATTTCTACCGTGATATCTTGAGAGGTCTCTGGCTTGAGCGTGACGGACGCCGGAGAAAACCGAACCCATTCGGCTGCGGACCTATCTGTGTCGCCAGGCGCATCCAATATTAATTTACCATTTTCATCCAGAGACCAATCTGCAAGACCCATCGTCAGGCTAATTGTCTTTGTTTTGTGTACATTCCCCACTGTGACGACTTGGCGTTGCCTATCACCTGGCTTGATTGTCATCTCGACTGTCGACGGCTGCACGCCCACACCAAAAGCATTTACTAGCGGTGCATAAGCGGCCGCAGCAATTAAAGCGGTGCCGCATAGTAGCGCAGATAAAGAGCGAAAATAAAACATCGTAATAATCCCTAGGCTAAAGTCACGAACGAAACCTGTCAAAAAAGGCTTTCCGCACGGTTAATTTTTAAAGGACTTTTTCATGACGTCTTCGTCACTAACCAAACGGACACTGCGGAATGACTCACAAAAAACTCCGCCGAAGCGGGGTTTATGGGTGAAAAGGTTTCGAGGCAGAGGGTACCGTTTGCCCGGATTTGGTCTTCACATCGTTCTGCTGTGTTAGGCGGCTTTTTGTTTTCTGACTTCGGCAGGTTTACGGTCTTCAAAAGCTTCGCCCATTGCCAAGGCTTCGTCTATAGAAAAAATCTTTTTGGCCTTTGGAAAGAACTCCGCTTCTTCCTCATCCACGTGATGAATGACGCGGTGCGCAAGTTTTTCGAATTTCTTCATCCAAATCTCTGCGTCCATATCCAGATTATCAAGGACTTCTATCATCTCCGTCATCTTCTGGTGCTCTTCGACAGCATGACGCGTTTCATCCGTGCCTTCAGGTGCCTGCATGAGATTGGCATAAAACGCCTGCTCCTCAGCAGAGGCATGAGCCTCAAGCTCAATACGCAGGGCTCTCCAAAGCTCATTTCGCTTTTCTGAGTCGCCGCGCGTGTGTTTAATTTGCTCACACAAATCGCGTTGTGTGTCGTGATCTTGTTTCAAATGATCGTAGATATTCATTGTGTAATCTCCGTTTTGGTGACTTCACAATATCAACGAGATGAAAGGTTTTTCGTTCCGAATTAGCCTTCAATCAGGCCCGCAGGACGCGCCGCATCAAGCATTGCCGCTTGGAGCTTCTCGAAAGCACGCGCTTCAATTTGCCGAATCCGTTCGCGCGAAACATTATATATCTTAGCTAACTCCTCGAGAGTCATAGGTTTTTCAGCTAAGCGCCGACGCGTAATGATATCCTGTTCACGTTCATTCAGGTCTGACATGGCCTCTCTCAGGAGGTCCATACGTGCATCATGTTCCTGCGCTTCGCCCAGAATTTCTTCCTGTGAGTCCGTATCATCCGTTAGCCAGTCCTGCCATTGCGCTGCGCCATCTTCACCGCCGATGGTAACGTTTAGAGAACTATCACCGCCCCCCGACATTCGGCGGTTCATAGAGGTAACTTCTGTTTCTTTGACGCCCAAGTCAGTCGCGATTTTCTTCAGATGCTCGGGTTTCAGGTCGCCATCCTCCAGCGCCTTCATTTCGCCTTTCATGCGGCGCAAATTGAAGAAGAGTTTCTTTTGCGCCGCCGTGGTGCCCATTTTTACAAGGGACCAAGAGCGAAGAACGTATTCTTGAATGGCGGCGCGGATCCACCACATCGCATAGGTCGATACGCGAAAACCCTTGTCGGGATCAAATTTCTTTACCGCCTGCATAAGGCCAACATTACCTTCGGAGATAATTTCTCCAATGGGCAAGCCATAGCCCCGATACCCCATAGCGATTTTAGCCACGAGACGCAGGTGGGAGGTCACCATTTTCTCGGCGGCAGCCGTATCCCCATCTTCCACCCACCGTTTGGCAAGGCGAAATTCTTCGTCTTTTTCCAACATGGGAAATTTGCGAATCTCTTGAAGGTAGGAGTTCAATCCCTGTTCGGGGGAAAGCGATACGGATAGTTTCATATTACCCGAATAGGTCGCATCCTTCGCAGATGTTTTTGTCGATATCGATTTCGTATCAGCCATGAGACTCAATTCCTCCAGCGGTAATATATAGGCATTCAAATTTGGGTTTAAAGGGCCTACGTACGAAGAATTAGTGGCCACCTAGTTCATTGGAAGATCAGCTAATACATCTAATAGGTGCTGCATATCATCTGGGACGGGGGCATCGAAACTATGGTGCTCTTTTGTGACGGGGTGAACGAATCCCAAGTGGCGGGCGTGGAGGGCTTGGCGTTTAAAATTGGCGACGGCGACGCGAACGGCTTCCTCGGCGGGCTGATTAGAAGTCGCATAGGCGCGTTGTTTGCCGTAAAGCGGATCGCCCAAAAGCGGGCAACCAATATGTGATAGGTGTACGCGAATTTGATGTGTTCGGCCTGTTTCCAACTGGCAATCCAATTGGCTGATTTTTGGGGTGCCAATGCTCGCGTGTTGGGCGCGGCCATAGCCTTTAACATAGCGATAATGAGTAACCGCATGACGCCCAACATCTGAGGCTTCGATATTGTCGAATGTGCCGCGCACTACGGCTTGTTTCTTTCTATCATTGGGTGAGCGCGCTAGCCGAGAGGCAACGCGGCCCGAACGCGGCTTTGGCGCGCCGCGCACTAAACAGGTATAAATGCGGTCAATAGAGTGTTTTGCAAATTGTTTCGATAAACCTTGATGAGCTCTATCTGTTTTCGCGACAACCATAACGCCCGACGTATCCTTGTCTAATCTATGCACGATACCAGGTCTCATAACGCCGCCTATGCCTGACAGGCTATCCGCACAATGAAAGAGGAGGGCGTTGACGAGGGTCGCGCTGCGAGAGCCAGGCGCAGGATGGACGGTCATGCCAGAAGATTTATTCAGGACAATCAGATAGTCATCCTCGAATAAGATATCCAAAGGGATGTTCTCGGCTTTGGGTGTATCATCCACAGGGGGCGGCACATGCACAGCATATTCTATCTCTGGACGGATTTTAGTTGTTACTTTGGCGACTATGTCGCCATCGGCCCTAACATTACCGGTTTCAACTAAGTCACGGATTCGGGACCGGGACAGTTCGGTCCAACTCGAGAGCCACTTGTCCAAACGCTGTCCGGCATCATCGGCGTCCGCCGTACGGGTTTCCCATGTTCCATTTTGTTCAATCATGGCGGGGGCATAAGGCTAGGCGGCGGTCAGGGCAAGATACCCTAAACGCCTCCAATTCTTCTTTTAACGTCGTAATTCGGGGTGAAAAGCACCGGCGCAAAGCAGATAGGCACGTCCTTCTGGAGATCCGAGGGCGGCTCGCAAAGCAGGGGCGGTCGGAGGGGTATTGCTAAGCATTGTAGTGAAACCTGCCGTGAACTCTCTGAGGTCAGTTTTCAGCGCCTCATTCGCATTCAAACTCCCTTTCAAATGGGTTACGGCTTCTGGTAATTTTTCGATGACAACGTCTGCGAGGCCAGGTTCGCCCTTACTAATCCGCGCCTGTGTCGCGTCGATAACTGTTCCCTCATCAACAATTGCGGCGGGCGACAGTTTAATCTCGGTGAGCAGTGCAACTGCGTTTATTTCCCGTTGCGACAACTGGCTTGCAGGGCTGCCATCGGGGCGTTCTAATCCGCCAAGCATATCTCGCCAACGCCAACCCGACTTTTCGTCTTTATCGGCACGGCGTCCGAACCCTTTTGGTTTCGGTTTTGCGTTTGATTGTCCTGGACGACGAACAAGCTCTGGCTCATAGTTGATCGATGGATCGTTTAGCGTTTTTATCTCCATATCGGCTCCCAAATTCATGGGTGCGCCCTCAAGGGGTTCAAATTTTGGTTTCCGCTTCGGGGTTGCGACGTGGCGTGAGGGCTCAACAGGGGGGAAATCAGTTTCCAATGGCCTTAAATTTAGGCGAAGCGGTTTCTCTTCGACTTCATCGAATTCTTGTGAGGCCGAGCGCAGATTGTTAACTTTGGCTTGTAGGGCTTTGAGATCAGTTTCCATTTTCGAAAACTCCCTCCGCATTTGGGCAAGATTTGTTTCCACCATGCGGGCGGTTCGCCCTTGCGCTGCCAGGGTATCATCCTCTGACTGCTTTATCTGCGATGACAAATCTTCGTAGAGGGTTGCGATCGCTGACGCCCGAGATTCGGCGGCTTCTCGAAGTTCAGCCAACATTTCATAGCCTTGGCCGACCGTTGCTTGAAGTTCAGAAATCTGGGCCTTTGTGGCTGAATTAAGCGCCTGCAATTTCTCGGCGCTCTCGGAAAATGTGCTATCATTTTGCTGTAGATTTTCAGTAGTTTCAGTGAGGCTAGAGTTCAGAGTTTGGCCTGTTGTCTCAAGGAGCGAGACTTTTTCAGAAAGTTGCTTCGTAGAGCTTGTCAATGTTTCGTCCACGACAACCGTAGCTTTCTGTAAAGCTTCGCCCGCGCTTAAGAGCTTTGTCTCTGATGTCGAACAAATGCCTTCGAGGGTTTGACTTGTGTCCGTTATCTGCGTGACGAGTGTATTCATGCGTGTGTCAAAGGTGCTTGAAAGCCCCTCTAAGGCTTGCCGTTGTAACGTTAGAGTGCGGCCCACATCCTCTGACCGATTGGTCAGCGCAGCGCCTGCAGTGTCGAGGGCCTGCGCCTCTGAGGATATGGATGTTTGAACTTGCTTAACAGCTTCAGCCGTAAGCGATAAGCTATTGTTAATTTTTAATATTTCTTCACGAACGCCTGCGGATAGACTTTGCGTGCGTTTCAACGCCTCAGCGTCGGGTGAAACCAAAAGCTCCGCCGCATGGCTCAGTTTTGAATTCTCAAAACTAATAAAGCTCAGGTGTTTTAGCGCGCGCCAGAGTAAAAATAACAACACGAGGGGCAAGCAGACCAAGATAGCCAGCCCCGCGACGGGAATCAAACCGACGGGTTGATCAAGGAGGGGTAAGCCAAAATATAACCCTGCACCGACTATATAGAGTAGGCCAAACGCAACTATGATCCAGCCCGCCGCTTTAGGGGCGTTGAGGGGTGCAGTTGGCGTGGAGGGAGGTGACATCAGGGGTTGGACTGTGTCCCTGGTCACAAAATCTGGCACGTCCGCAACTTTGGCCTTGGCCGGCTGTGCAATCGGCTCGTCATCAAGTGGGTGCAACAAAGTAGGTTTCAAGAAGTCTTTATTCATTGGTGCGCTATCAGCTTGCTCAATGGAAAAAATTTTCTTCGTTATGTCCGACACCATATTCCCCCGGGTCCAAGTTATGCCTGTCGCTTAACCGGATATTTGCTTGTCTGTTGTATCAGAGCCTTAAGTACGGGGAAAGCGGCGGAGACCGCAATAGATATTTCCGACTTGGTGAATGGGAATATTATGAATAATGCGATGAACCGCGCGCAATTTCGTGCACGCGAACTAGACAGGAACATGTATGACTGGTTGAGCGGAGGCTTAGGCCGCGAGGACGGCCGTCTCGCGCTCTTCGATAGCTTTGGCGAACCTATCGATAAGGCCGTTGTGAAAACGGCTATTGCGTCTGGTTATGCCGAACCTTGGTTTTCAAGCCCTATGCGTCCGCAGTGGATGGTCTGCCGCCTAACCGCTAAAGGGCGGGGCGCTTTGTTGGCTTCCGCCAAATCCAAACGATAAATACGAGAGCTGCTAGAACCATAACCGTAGAAATCGAGTCTTTGACAGGATCGGTCCCCGTTAGAAAAACCGACGGAGTCGGTAAAACAGAGTTCTCATAATTCATGATAATAGCGGCGAAACAATTATTGCCTGCGTGAATTCCGATGGCGGTTTCAAGTCCATCATCAATCCAAACGATTAAGCACATCGCAAAGCCGAAGAAAAAATATCCGCTCATCACAATCGGAAGCGTCCCTGAGGCTGCACCGTCTAAAGCCTCAGGGTTTGACAAATGCAGGGCCATAAAGGCGAATGAGGTGATAGCAAAAGCGACCCACTTTGATTTTAGCAGATGCGTAAGCCCTTGATTAAAATATCCCCGGAAAACGATTTCTTCGGTTGCGGACTGCAGAGGAATCAACAGCAAGGATACAGCCGCGTAAACCCAGAATTTACCGCCTTTGAAGACAAACTCTATGTCAATTATCCCAAATTTGTTCGCTAAAAAAGCAAAAACCCCGAGAACAAGCCACGTCAACAGAAAGCCTTGCAGAACCCTAACCCATCGAAACTTACTTACGGCGGTATGAAGTGAGAGAAGCCCCCGCCGATGGACAAGTTTGTAGCCGATATACAGGCAGGCAAGCCCTGCAGGGAAGGTCAATAAAAACAAGGCAAAGGCCAGCGGGGATGCACCCATAATCTCTGTCACGACCTCCATTACGGCCGAGCTATCTGTTCCTCTGGACGACAAAACCGAGGTCACAATGCATATTAGAATGCCAGCGACGGTTAAATAGGCCCCAATTTTTTGGGTTCGCCCATTTGAAAACGCGGCTATCAATGCGGCGGCCGTGGTGCCTAGGCCTGCCAAAATCGAAATTGAGCTTAAGGCTGTAGAGGTCTCCGAAGCCGCCCCGCTGGCGAAGGCATTCATGAGCTTATCGAACAGAGGTGGATCAGTGAAATTTGCAATGATAGGGAAAGGGAAAAGTAACAGCGTTTGAAAAATCACCCAACCCACAAAAGCCAACCACGTTACAGCCATCCAAGACCACCAACGCGACTCACCTGATTTTGTTTGCTCAAAATAAGACATGAGAAAGCGCTAACATATGCGCCAACTATGTCTAGTATGTGCCTATGGCTGATTCACCTGAGATAGATTTTGAACACCTCAATCAATATGTCGGCGGGGATCCCGACCTAACCCGAGAGGTATTTGGCCTGTTTCGGAATCAGGTCGAGATTTGGGGCAAAGCGCTGATGGCTGATGCTGAGGATGAACTCTGGTCGAATGTAACGCATTCCCTGAAAGGATCTGCGCGGGCCGTTGGCGCTATGAGGCTGGCCGAAGCGTGCGAGTCTGCGGAGAGCCTTATTGGAGATGATAGGCGTCCAGGCGCGCGGGAAGTTTCCGTAGATACATTAGAGCAGAAAATAGACCGCGTCTTGGGCGAGATAGCGCGATGGGAATATGCCGATGATATGCGGCGCCTGCGTTCGCCTTAATGCAATACTATTAACAGGCAAAAGAAAAGGCCACGTCCGAAGACGCGGCCTATCCTTTGGAAAAAGCGTGCGTGACGCGCTTTGCCTACTCGAACCCTATGGGACGAAGATTGTGTAAGTGACGTCTGCAGTCAGGCTACCAGCACCCAATGAGAGGTCGTATCCAGTTCCGTCACCAAACGTATAGGTGTTGTCGAAACGAACAGATTGTTGCGCCAAAGAGCCAACAGATGCAGCTGTGCGCTGAGTTCCGTCAAAGACTTTCAAGCCATTTGCGCCTGTCATGCTGTCAAGACCTTCGCCTGCAGCCGTCTCAACACCGTTGACGAAATCACCGGGATTTTGTGAGTTAGCACCAAAAGTGATGGTTCCGTCAGTTGTCGCCGTTCCAGCGACGACGGCCATGCTGAGTGATATGTCGTCATACCCAACAGTTGGTGACGCGACAGTTGTGTCGAAGTCGCCCGTACCAACGAGGTTTTCAGCTTTAGCGTAAATATCGAAAGCCGCGTTAGAGGCAACATAGAAGCTGCTTGTGTGCTGGTTCACGAGACCATTTACATCAGTTGAATTATCGATGCCGAAAGCGGCAAGGGAATCTGTTGCGTCAAGAACGCCAGCTGAACCAGAGGCTCCCTCTGTTACGCCAGCTGCGCCTGTTGTACGGCCAGTAACTGGGTCAATTACAGTTCCGCTAGCTGCTGAGCCACCTTCAATTGGCGAAAGTGAGCCAGTTAACACTGTGAAAGTATCTTGAGCCGTTCCGCCAATAAGGTCCGCACCGGCATTTCCAGAGCCTTCTGTTAGCAATACGAAATCAGAGACAACAGGTGCATTTGAGCCAGCAGCATTTCCGTCAGCACCCCAAACAACGACAACTCCCAAGACTTGGAAGAAAGGACGGTCGATAACGGACGCATACGCCGTACCGGCCATAAGTGAGGCAGTCATACCCCCCACTAAAGCAAGTTTTTTTAAAGACATTTTTTAGTTCCCAAAGTTAGTCCGGTTTAATTTCCGGTTAGAAACCTTATAAAACTTGGTCGTTTCAAGAGCGTTAGAAATCGAAGTAAACGACGTATGAAATTTAACAGTTAAACATGGATTAACGGGACGGTTTCTCAACAATGGGCCCTCCAAAAATCAACGCGGACTATCTCTTGTGCCTTTCTCGTGAACCCAGAACCCCGTACGGATATAGCGATGATATCGGAGTCGTATCACTCATGGAAAGGCCCGCCCGCTCAATCCCGTAGAGTATCACCAGACGTATCGGTAAAAAGACGGCAGCTCTTATATCCGCAGGGGGCAGGGACTCGGTCAATGATACGGATTTTTGAATTTGGCGGGCTTGAATAATGGGCCGCCGCCGGACAGGAAACGCTGGAGGCGAGTCGTGCACGCTCGGCATTGCCGAATTTGGTCAAGAGGACAGTCTGTAGAGCAATTGTCTTCTGCCGTTTTCTTGTCTGCCGAAACAATTATGCGTTATTCCCGCCTTTTAGAGCGTGACGTTTTCCCAATTAGCGCGCAATAGGGTCAAAAGAACGGAGTTTTATATGTCCAGCACCTTTTATGCTGAGCTCTCACACACCTTGGATGAAATCCGCGACGCAGGCCTTTACAAAACCGAACGCCTTATTGTGGGTGAGCAAGACGCCGCAATTACGGTTGGTGGCAAAGAAGTACTGAATTTCTGCGCCAACAATTATCTTGGGCTTGCGGATAGTCCAGACCTTATAGAAGCGGCTAAAACCGCTTTGGACGCGCATGGATTCGGGATGGCCTCAGTTAGGTTTATCTGCGGGACTCAGGGTCAACATAGGGAGCTCGAGCAATCCCTCGCGGATTGGTTGGGGTTTGATGACAGCATTCTTTACGCGGCTTGTTTCGACGCAAATGGCGGCGTATTTGAACCACTCTTGGGCGCAGAGGATGCGATTATTTCGGACTCGCTTAATCACGCCTCCATCATTGACGGAATTCGGCTCTGCAAAGCAAAACGTTACCGTTATGCCAATAATGATATGGCGGACCTTGAAGCTAGGCTAATTGAGGCGAAAGCGGCCGGGGCAAGGCATATTATGATTGCGACCGATGGTGTGTTTTCAATGGATGGCATTATCGCAGACCTGAAATCCATCTGCGAGCTCAAAGATAAATATGAGGCCTTATTGATGGTAGATGACTGCCACGCGACAGGGTTTTTAGGTAAAGCGGGGCGTGGCACCGCTGAATATTGCGGCGTTGAGGGCCGCGTCGATATTCTGACAGGCACGCTTGGAAAAGCTCTTGGCGGCGCAATGGGCGGCTTCACCTGCGCGCGTCAGGAGGTTGTCGATATATTACGACAACGTTCGCGTCCTTATTTATTCTCCAATAGTTTAGCGCCCCCCTTGGTAGGGGCGAGCTTGAAAGCTATTGAACTTGCTAAAAATGGAAATGGTCTGCGGGCGCGGATTGCTGAAAATGCCATACAATTTAGAACAGGCATGGAAGCCGCAGGTTTTACATTAAAGCCCGGAGAGCACCCCATCATTCCTGTCATGCTAGGCGAGGCTAAGCTCGCGCAAGAAATGTCTACTAAACTCTTAGAAGAGGGGATTTATGTTATTGGGTTTTTCTTCCCAGTCGTCGCCAAAGGTCAGGCCCGTATCCGCACCCAAATGAGCGCGGCGCATACCCCCGAACAGATTGAGAAGGCCATCCAAGCCTTTACTAAGGTTGGCCGAGAGCTGGGGGTTATCCTATGACCCAGACAATGAAAGCGTTAGTGAAAGCAAAGGCAGAGAAAGGTCTCTGGCTGCAAGACGTACCCATTCCAGAAATTGCACCGAATGAAGTTCTGATAAAAATTGAACGAACGGCCATTTGTGGCACCGATATGCATATTTACGGTTGGGATGAGTGGGCGCAGAAGAATGTGCCTGTTCCCCTCGTCGTGGGGCATGAATATGGCGGCACAGTTGCGGCGATTGGCTCAACTGTGAAACGCGTAAACATTGGAGACCGCGTGACGGGCGAAGGCCATGTTGTGGGACGGCGCTCAAGAAATGCACGGGCGGGCCGCTTTCATCTTGACCCCGACACCAAAGGCATAGGCGTAAATATGCCAGGTGCCTTTGCGCAATATCTCGCGCTGCCAGAGTTCAATGTCATTCCCTTACCGGACAGCGTCCCTCTGGATATTGCGGCCATTATGGACCCATTGGGAAACGCCGTTCATACGGCGCTGGCTTTTGATTTAGTCGGTGAGGATGTTTTGATCACGGGGGCAGGCCCCATCGGGATTATGGCCGCCTGTGTTGCGGAACGCGCCGGCGCGCGCCGCGTCGTTCTGACAGATATTGAAGACTGGCGATTGAATTTTGCTAAAACCCTTACGTCGCGGACGCGGATGCTCAACACCAAGACCGAAGATTTGCGTGAGGTAATGGCCGAGATAGGCATGAATGAGGGTTTTGATGTCGGTCTGGAAATGAGCGGGGCGAAACCTGCCTTTGAACAAATGTTGGATACAATGTTGATGGGCGGAAATGTTGCGATGCTCGGAATACCTGCCACGCCGTATCCTGTAGACCTAGGAAAACTAGTCGGTAAGGCCCTTACAATTAAAGGCATATACGGCCGGCAAATGTATGAAACATGGTATAAGATGCTTGCATTGCTCGATAGCGGTCTTGATATGTCTGGGATGATTACCCACCGATTTCCAGCACGAGAATGGCAAGCCGCCTTTGATCTGATGGAAACGCGCAAAGCGGGTAAAGTTATTTTAGATTGGTCGCAAATATGAGCGAGAAATATCTTCCGCTGGAAGGCTACCCCACCGTAACAGACGCGGACATGTCGGAACAGGCCTCTGGTATGCTCAAACTACTTTCGACGCGGCGCACGATTCGCGATTTTGATGATACCCCAGTCCCACGAGCCATTATTGAAACCGCCATTAAGGCGGCCGCAACCGCGCCAAATGGTGCGAACCAACAACCTTGGCATTTTGCCGCAATTTCCAATCCTGCCATGAAGCGTCGTATCCGTCTTGCCGCCGAAGAGGAGGAAAGGGCATTTTATAATGGTCGTGCTTCGGACGAATGGTTGGAGGCCTTAGCACCTTTAGGTACCGACGCTTCCAAGCCCTTTCTGGAAACGGCCCCGTGGCTCATCGCTGTCTTTGCCCAGAAGAAAGGGCCAAATGGAGAGAAGCATTATTACGTTACGGAAAGTGTGGGAATCGCAATTGGTATGTTAATCACAACGCTGCACGCTGCGGGGCTTGCGACACTGACGCATACGCCCGCGCCAATGAATTTCCTCCGCGATATTTGCGGACGCGCGTCGACTGAAAAGCCGCTTGTTCTTTTGGTGGTCGGTCATCCCGCTAAAGATGCCAAAGTGCCAGCCCATGCGCTCGAAAAGAAGAGCTTTGACCAAATCGTGCAGATTTGGGATTAGCGGTATTATAGCACGGAAATAGGCCGAACATGTTATGGCCAAAGCGCATAGCGCCCCAAGGAGAACATGCGTGTCCCGTCAGCCCAATCTAAAAGCGGAGACAATATCTCTGCCGATTCCGAGGTGGGAGTTTGTAACCATTATGGCGGCTATCTTTGGGCTTCAAGCCATGGGTATCGACATCATGCTGCCCGCGCTAGAGGTGATTGCCAATCATTACGACATACAAAATCAAAATGATCAACAACTGGTTATTTTTGCCTTTATTTTGGGGTTTGGGTTTCCTCAACTTATATTTGGGCCAATTTCTGATCGGTTTGGCCGTAAGACATTGCTTCAACTCAGTATGGTTGGATATTTCCTAACTAGCTTTGCTTGTATGATTGCACCAAGTTTTGTGAGCCTGCTCGCGCTTCGCTTCGCGCAGGGTATTTGTTGCGCGGGGACGCGCGTATCCGCTGGGGCTATTATACGCGACGTATCAAAAGGGCGTTCAATGGCGAGTATTCTCTCGCTTGTCTTCACCGTCTTTATGATTATCCCGATATTGGCGCCGGCAATTGGAACGGCCATTATGGCGGTTTTAGATTGGAAATGGGTTTTTGGATTTTTGGGAGTATTCTCAGCGCCGCTATTTCTTTGGATTCAATTTCGGTTACCCAAGACATTGCACGAAGATGATCGGCGACCGTTGTCCTTCAAAGAGGTATTTCACGCGTTTAGGTTGGTCGCCTCTCATCGCGTTACCGCGGGCTATATGCTGGCCAGTGGATTTATCTATGGTAGCTTATTCGCGTTTCTGGGCGCCAGTGAACAAATTTTTGACGATGTGTTCGGGCGTTTCGATAAATTCTATCTCTACTTCGCCGGCATAGCGGGGCTTTTGGCGGTTATGAATTACTTAAATAGTCGATTTGTCGAGCGATTTGGGATGCGCAGAATAAGCCATACCGTGGTTCTAATTTTTATTGCCCTATCCGCGATAAATCTAATTTATATGAAACTCGTGGAGCCTGACTTTTGGGTGTTTTACATTCTCTTCGCCTTGACCTTTGGATGTTTTGGCATGTTAGGCGCGAATTTCTCAAGCTTGGCGCTTGAATATATGGGACACATCGCAGGCACAGCGAATGCGGTTTATGGATTCATTACGCTTACCCTATCCAGTCTGTTTGGGATTATAGTTGCCCGAAGTTTTGACGGCACCGTTCATCCGCTTTTAGCTGCATTTGTTTTCCTTGGGGTTGCCAGCTTAATCATTATCCTAATTACTGAGCGCGGGCGATTATTTCAGCCAGGTGAGGGCAAATCCTAGTCTTGGTTTTGCGAAATAATTTGTTGGATTTCTGAAATTGTGCCTCGGTCGAGTAAATTGATATAACCTCTACGGTCAGGCCGGCCCGTATCAGGGGCTTGAAACATCCATAATTGCCCGATGTGAAGACCAACTAATTTATGCTCGCCGTCTATGACCCGCGTAATGGGTGAGCCGGATTGTCCGGGCACAGCGCGGCAATCATGAGTCACACGATTGCGCCCGTTACTAAAGTCTAAAACTGTCAAGGTACAAAGTTGGGAGTTTTCGGGCAAACCTCGCGCGCGGGCGAATGAAAACTTCTGTTGTTCAAGCGGGAAAATATCTTCGAGAGGCTCTAATTTGTATCTCACTAATTTCGGCGTCGTTATCTTGTCAAAACGTATTATCGCCCAGTCTGATTTTTCGCCTATTTCATAATTATCGGCCAGTTTGATTATATTGACTGACCGTTTTCTGCCTTCGAAATCTCTAACGGCGCAGGGGCGCTCGGGCGGGATGGCATGGCCGGTGGCAATGCCGAAATCGTGGTTGGCGCTATTAACATCCAACACCGCAATACGAGATTGAAGATTTGTCTGATCCACGCCCTCACATACCAAACGCAGCATATGAGTTGGTGTGGCGCTGGGTGTCGTTTGACACCCAGCGCCGAGCCATAAAATTAGAAAGAGGCTAAGACGCTGCTTCAAGGTCAAAATCTTTATATTGAACCTTTAACTCACGTTTCAAAATTTTTCCTGTTGCGCCAAGAGGCAGCTCGTCCACAAAGACGATCGCATCTGGTAGCCACCACTTCGCACATTTTGCTGCAATGCAGTCCTTTATTTCATCCGTGTTCGGGGTTTTGCCAGGCACAGCTTGGACAATTAGCATTGGACGTTCTTGCCACTTTTCATGTCTAACGCCTATACAGGCAGCCATTTGTACATCGGGGTGATCGCAAGCCGCATTTTCAACTTCGATAGAGCTAACCCATTCGCCGCCAGATTTGATTACGTCTTTGGAGCGGTCTGTAATTTCCATATACCCGCGTGGATGGATAGCTGCAACATCGCCCGTTGCAAACCAGCCATCATCGGTGAAACTGTCGGAGCCCGCACCTTTGAAATACCCCGAGGCGACCCAGGGTCCGCGAACCTGTAGATGGCCAGAAGTCTCGCCGTCTTGCGGGAGGATATTGCCTTCATCATCAACAATACGCATGTCAACACCAAAAATTCTGCGGCCTGCATAGAGCTTGTCTTGTACCGTGGAGTCGTAGTCTGACATATCATCCCCTGGATAAGGACAATAGGTCGTACCCAGAGGTGAAGTTTCGGTCATGCCCCAGCCTTGCTGCATAGGAATACCCAAATCCAGCTCATAAGCCCGTAACAGGCTCTCAGGCAGGGCAGAGCCTCCCACGAGCGCTTTTTTCACTGTCGGAAGGCTGAGACCTTCCGATTTCACATAGTTATAAATGCCTAACCAAACTGTCGGCACGCCTGCCATTAGGGTTACGCTTTCTTGATTGATCATTTTGGTCAAATTGGGTCCGTCCAATCCCGGGCCTGGCATGACCAGCTTTGCGCCGACCATGGCAGCAGAGTAGACGAGCCCCCAAGCTGAGACATGGAACATCGGTACAACGGCCAAAATCGTATCGTTTGAGCCGCCGCCAATCACATCCTGAAAACAGCCAGCCATCGCATGTAAAATTGTTGAGCGGTGCGAATAAAGGACGCCTTTGGGGTCCCCCGTTGTGCCTGACGTATAGCACAGCGTGCAGGCTGTGTTCTCGTCAAATCGCTCCCATGTAATCTCCTCAGAATGATTGGCGATAAAGCTCTCATAATCCTGCGTATCGACTTTCATCTCGGGTAGGCCCGATTTATCTGTTAAGCACACCCAGTTTTTTACTGAAGGGCAAAGCGCGCCGACCCCATTGATAATAGGCGCGAATGTCGTGTCGAACATGACAAACTTATCTTCCGCATGATTCACCATCCAGGCAATTTGCTGAGGCTTAAGCCGCGGATTAATCGTGTGAACGACGGCACCGATTGAGCTCACGGCATAGTAAATTTCGATATGACGATAATTGTTCCAAGCGATTGTGGCAACGCGGTCACCTTTCTCAACGCCTGCCGCGATGAGGGCATTAGCCAATTTCCTTACGCGAACGGCGCAATCTGACCAGGTGTAGCGATGTTCACTGAGGTCCGTATTCAGCGTGTAAATCTCGCGGTCCTTATGGACAATCGCGGCATGCTCTATCAGATCGCTGATCATCAGCTCGTGTTTCATCATGAGGCCTAGCATGGGCATCTCCCCGAAGTTTGGTTTTAGACTTGTTGGAGCGAGTATTTTCATTAATCAAAGACAGCGTCAACAAAGGACCTAAGATGAATGAAGCTCCCACATATTCGGATATTGTAGACGCTGCGCAAAGATTGGAGGGTCATGCCGTCAAAACCCCGCTTTTACGCTCTGACGCCCTCGATAAACGCCTCGGGAAGGCGCTTTGGTTCAAAGCTGAATGCCTGCAAAAGAAAAATGCATTCAAATATCGCGGAGCATTTAACCGCCTGTCCGCGATGACCGCAGAGGAGCGCGCGCGCGGTGTAGTAGCTTTCTCCTCAGGGAATCATGCACAAGGGGTCTCCTGCGCCGCTCGGGAGCTAGGGATTGACGCAATTATTGTCATGCCTTTCGATGCCCCAAAGGTAAAAGTGGACGGCGTTCTCGCTGATGGCGCCACCATCGTGAGCTATGACCGCAACACAGAAAGCCGGGAAGAGATTGCTGCCGCTATTGCCGCGCGGGATGGCCGCACGCTGGTCCCTAGCTATGACGACCCCTATATCATTGCAGGGCAGGGAACGATTGGCATTGAGCTGGCGGAGGCGGAACCAGAGTTCGACGCTATGATTACCTGCCTCGGCGGCGGAGGCATGTGCGCAGGTATTTCATTAGCGCTCAATGAACTCGCGCCCCAGACGCGTATATTTGGCGCCGAGCCAGAGCATTATAATGATCACCAGATGAGCCTAAGGTCGGGCCAACGAATGAAGCTCAAGACCACACCGCCAAGCCTCTGCGACGCTATTATGACGCCACAGCCAGGGGAGCTCACATGGCCCATAAATTCTAAATCTCTAAGCGATGTTTATGCAGTAAGTGATGCGGAGTGCCTCAGGGCGATGAAGGTTGCCCATAAAGAACTAGGCGTCACGCTCGAACCGGGCGGCGCAGCGGCCATGGCGGCCGTTTTGGCGGGACATTTGCCTGATGATGTAAAAACCGTTGCGGTCGTGCTCTCGGGTGGAAATGTGGACCCCAAAATTATGGAACGGGCGCTCCATGACAGCTAAACCTGAACTTGGGGTGTGCTACTATCCAGAGCATTGGCGCGAAAGCCAATGGGAGGACGATGCGCGCCGCATGGCCGAAATGGGTTTATCTTGGGTTAGGATAGGGGAGTTTGCCTGGAGCCGTATGGAGTCAGAGCCGGGGCATTTGACGCTGGACTGGCTTGACCGCGCCATTGAGACGCTCGCCAAAGCTGGCCTCAAGATTGTCATGTGTACGCCTACCGCCACACCGCCGCGGTGGATGGTGGATAAATACCCCGATATGCTTGCGTGGGACAAAGACGGCCATGCCCGAAAGTTTGGCTCCCGACGCCACTATGATTTCTCGCATATAGGGTACCGCAAGGAATGTGAGCGCATTGCCCGCATATTGGGTGAGCGATATGGCCAGCACTCCGCCATACAGGCCTGGCAAATTGACAACGAATATGGCTGTCATGACACCACCTTATCCTACAGCCCAATGGCAAGAGAGGCCTTTCAGCTATGGCTCTCGCGTAAATATCAGAATATCGATGCGCTAAATCGGCGGTGGGGTACTGTGTTTTGGTCTATGGAATATAACCGATTTGACCAAATCGACCTCCCCAATCTCACCGTAACAGAACCTCATCCCGCGCATGTGATGGATTTTCGGCGCTTTGCCTCCGATCAGGTCGTCGCATTCAACAAAGCGCAAATTGATGTCTTGCGCGAATTAACAGAGGCAGATTTGCTCCATAATTATATGGGGCGAATTACCGATTTTGACCATTTCACTGTCGGGGCGGATTTAGACATTGCGACATGGGATAGTTATCCGCTTGGCTTCCTTGAGGACCGCTCTGACAGGGATGAAGCCTATCGGCGGGAATATGCGCGGGAAGGGGACGCGGACTTCCAAGCCTTTCATCATGACCTTTACCGCGCGGTCGGACGAGGGCGATGGTGGGTCATGGAACAGCAACCCGGCCCCGTTAATTGGGCACCGCATAATCCCGCACCGAAAACGGGGCAAATCCGCCAGTGGACGTTAGACGCGTTTGATCACGGCGCGGAAGTTGTGTCCTATTTCCGCTGGCGACAATTGCCCTTTGGGCAAGAACAAAACCATGCGGGTTTGCTGAGGCCTGACGGGGAATATTCGGAAGCAGGTCATGCGGTGAGGGCCCTAGCCACTGAATTGGAAACTTATCAAAGACCAAAAGGCGGCGGAGCAGAGATTGCAATTGTCTTTGATTATCCCTCTCAATGGGCCTGGGAGGTGCAGCCGCAAGATAAAAATTTTGACTATTTCCGTTTAGTTTTAGATATTTACACGGGTTTGCGAAAGCAGGGCTACACGCGCATCGATATACTGCCATCGGATACGGTGGATTTTGGCAATCGGAACGCCGTCTTCATTCCAGGACTGTTTGCATGGTCAGACAGTTTGAAAGCCGCTATGCAAAATTTTGAAGGCGAAATTGTGATTGGCCCGCGAACGGGATCTAGAACAGAAGATTTTCAGATACCGCATAGGCTCGCGCCCAATTTAGACGGAATTAAAGTCACGGCCATTGATACGCTGCGCGAGGATACGCCGCTTACACTTTCGCAGGGCGGTACAATTCAAATTTGGAGCGAAATCCTGGAAACGAGTTGGAGGGTAATTGAGACAACGGAGCAGGGGCGTCCAGTTATCGTTAGATCGGGAAATCTACACTATTGGGCAGGGTGGCCAGATGAGGCGGCTCTGGAATTATGGTTGAGCGAATTTTGAACCTATTTCAAACTTAATCCTCGAATTGAAAAGCGGTTTAAGTAAGTAATTTTGATATAAATCAAAAGCTTATAAAAAAGTCATAAAACTCGCTCCTAACTTTCAAAACCTGTGTCATACTGAACGTGTTCTTTCAGACATAGGACAGGTAGACGTCACCTACTGGTTTGAGAGACGGTGGAGTTGAGCAGCCTCATTGTGCAAATCGCATTCGCGAAAGGCACTAAGACACTGAGGCCCGTGCCGGACTTTTAGGAACGAGAGCCGACCTGTCAGTCCAAGTGGCTGAACTCAGGGGTTTATGACCGGCCGTTTCTTCAAAAACCATCGCCGTAAGGTCAGCCTTGCGTAAAACACTTTTTCTACTTCGGTACTCCATCGTGAGTGCTGACCTTACGGGCAGTCCTTTTGCCGAGGGCTCACGCCCTCTAGTGCGTGCCGCCAAGGGCCAACCTGGCGCGGTTTGCCTCGGAGACATATTGGCAGTCCTAGTTGAGAACTCGTTTTCGACAAAATGGGCTGTAAGCGTTGACGCGTGGCGTATTACGAATGATTTGGCCCAGTGGCAACAATCGTGTAAAAATCGGCGGTTTTCCGGAACATAGAGAGAACGCTAACAGATTTCTTTTTTAACGGACTCCACAAACCATTCATAATCGAGTTTAGTCTCACTTGCGTGACAGATTAGGGAGACTAATATGAACCTGTTGAATGGTCACGTGCACCGCTGGACGCTTAACTTTCATGATATCGCTTTTTTGCGATCCCAACCGGATACTACGATTCTAGATCTGGGATTGAAAATTCTATCATATCGATATGTTGGACAGTTTGTACCACCAAGCGAACTCGACGATATGATCATTCGATACGTTTCTGATCAACTAGACCTTCCTGACCGGCTTACAGAGTTACCCAAGCTTGCAAGTCGAAGAGAACGAGAACGTCGCAATTTGGTCCGAGCATACCTTAAAATTGAGACATTTAGTGAAGTGGTGGCCGCAGAGCTTAAGAAATGGCTGGAAGCTGACCCTAATATGGCAGCTCTTTCGATAGATGAACTTCAAAAGGTTTTACGAAAGTGGTGTTTAGAGCGCAAAGTTTCTGAGCCTGGGAAGACGTGGATCAGCCGTTGTTATGCTTCTTTGCAAACAAAAGTTTCCGAAGCTCTATTCTTTCAAATATATTCCAGCCTTAGCGATGATACGAAGAACAAAATGCTTAGTTCGATTGCAGGCGATAAAAGCATGCCTTCGCTATCAGAAATACGCTCAGGTCCAGGGCGGGTTTCACGGAAGACTTTTGACAATCTATCTGATCGGTTGGCGTTCATAAATTCATTTGAACTGAACAATCTTGAGTTAGACGGAACTACAAAAGACTGGCGCTCGGAAATCGAGCGGCGCACCGCAAAGTTGGACCCATGGGAAATCAAGCGGATGGATCCTATTCAGCAGGTTGGGATGTATTCTGTATTCCTGCATAATCAAACGCCAGCATTGACTGATGCATTGATAGACTCATTGATCGATGCAGTTTTTAAATTTCGAAAAAGGGCTGAGAAAGCTATTGCATCAGACATCGCTCGGGAAGCGCAAAGTGTCTATGATAAGGATAAGCTCCTTAAAGATATTCTTGTTCATGCCTTAGAAAGACCTGAACGGGCTATTGGAGATGTTGTCTTCGAACTTATCAGTCCGCCAGATGCTCAGCGTCTTATAAAGGCAACATCGAAAAGAGGTGAGTGGGCTCATGAGGTTTTCGTCCAGATGAAACGTTCATGGATGGGCCACTACCGTCCTATGTTAGGAAAATTACTTAATGTCATCGAATTTAGATCAAATAATCAAGCCTACCGCCCGCTAATCAACGCTCTTGATTGGTTGAATGTAAATTTCAAAAACCGCACAAAAATTCGTATCGGTCCCGACGGCCCGCCCATAAATGGAATAGTACCTCAAAAATATCGTCCTGCAGTTGTCGACGGAGAGGGTTTCATAGATAGGCAGAGTTACGAATTATGTGTCGTATTGGAGCTTCGAGATAAGCTCCGCTGTAGAGAACTATGGGTCCCCGGAAGTAAAAGATATAAAAACCCTGATGAAGATGTTCCTGCAGATTTTGACCGTAAGCGTCTCGAGTATTACGAAAAACTCAAGCTCGATACAGAACCTACGAATTTTACAAAAAGTATTCGTGACGAGCTGACTAATCAGTTGGTGGCTCTGAACGACGAATTGCCTAAAAATCGAAAAGTCTTCGTAACTGCGAATTCGAAATGGAAGTTGACCCCATTTGTTGCACAGCGAGAGCCTAAACAGCTGTCTGCTCTAAAATCAGGCATTGGCGCTAAATGGCCAATGACGAGCCTCCTGGATATGCAGAAGGAAACAGCTCTCGATACAGGTTTCCTGAGGGAATTTAAGACGGCTGGAAGATACCAGAATATTAGCAAAAGCGATTTGAATAAACGTTTGCTTCTCTGCCTTTATGGACTTGGCACAAATGCGGGTATTAAACGAATTAGCTCTGCGTGTCATGACGTCACCTATGACCAACTACTACACATTCGTCGTCGTTTCATAGACTCGGCAAGTTTGCGGGAAGCAAACCAAGTTGTTGCCAATTCAATTTTGGATATCCGTGATCCCGGAATCTGGGGTGAAATGGGCACAGCATGTGCCTCAGATAGCAAGCAGTACGCCGCTTACGATCAAAACCCTATGGCTGAATGGCATATGAGATATGGCGGTAGGGGTATTATGATCTACTGGCACGTAGAGAAAAAGTCTCTCTGTATATATAGTAAACTGAAGAAGGTTTCCGTTTCAGAAGTTGCTTCGATGATTGAGGGGGTTCTTCATCATAAAACAGATATGGATATCCAAACTCAGTATACTGATAGCCATGGCCAGACAGAAGTAGCCTTTGCTTTCTGTCATCTTTTGGGGTTTGATTTGGCCCCACGAATCAAGCGTATTACTTATCAGAAACTCTCTTTGCCAGCGTCTGGCATTGTGTCTCGCCTGTCAAATATTCGCGAAATGTGCATTCATACTCGACCAATCGACTGGGTTCTCATTGAACAACAATATGATGAATTGGTACGATATGCGACGGCATTAAAAGAAGGGACAACTGATCCAGAAACAGTCTTGCGGCGATTTACAAGGGCAAGTTTGCAGCACCCTAATTATCGAGCATTGGCGGAATTGGGTCGAGCCATAAGAACAATCTTTGTTTGTCGTTATCTTAGGTTCGAACGGTTTCGGCGTGACATCAATGAAGGGCTTAATGTTATGGAGAATTGGAATAGCGCAACGAAGTTTGTGCATTTTGGCAGGGCAGGGGAGTTCAGTTCCAATCGCAGGGAAGATCAAGAAGTTTCAGTTCAGGCCCTTCACTTACTTCAAAACTGTATGGTTTACGTAAACACACAAATGTATCAAACCATGCTGTCTCAACCTGAATGGCGTGATCGGCTAGGCCCAGACGATTTTAGAGGCATTACTCCTCTAATTTACGGACACGTCAATCCATATGGAAACTTCGATTTAAATTTAGACACTCGATTGATGCTCTAATTCGATATTCATATTGGGTCGTCGCATTCTAATCGCGAATAACCATCGTAACTCGCCTTTGAAATCACCCGTGCACTTTTTCTCTTTGGTGCCTAAGGTCAAAAAATCTTATAAATCCAAAAAATTAGAAATGGCCTTGACCACAAAAAATAATACTGCAACCAGTGAGGGTGATTCTGATTGGTGTATTTGAGGGTGGTATGTCTAAAGTTCCGACTAAATGTAAAAATTTTGGATTTTTCGCCAAGTTTCTTGCGGTTTCTTTTTTAACTTCCAGTCTTTGTGCAAATGCTTATGAACCTGATCTCCCGCCAGGCGGCGGCGGAGGTGGCCCAGACCCAGATACATTTGAATATACGGAATGGCATAAAAAAATAGAAGCCAATCAGCGTTTGACCGTTTTTGGCTCTGATTTACTCGGAGATAGAATTGATCCGCATCTGGGCTCTCTATCTTTCTCGCAAACTGATGTATCCATTCCGGGAAACTCTGGGCTCGAAGTTGCGATTAATCGGACGCGTTCTGGGGGTTTGGCTTACAAGCATAATGTTGAAGTAGAGTTTGGCGATTGGGAGCTTTCAACACCGCGCATTCAAACGATTTCCATTGATGGATCTTGGTCTGGCAATCGATGTTCCGCAGACTTCGATGTCACCCTTCCTGACGGTCCCGTTTCAAACGATACCTTCACAAATACAAAGTATTCCAATGGAGTGATGGTCAGAACGGGCGGTAGCTCTCAGCAACTGCTGGAAAACCCTACAGGTAGCCAGTGGCCCTCTGGCGCGTCTCATGTCACTACTCAAAACTGGTATTTTACGTGCTTGAATAATATTTCAGGCGGAGGGCAGGGGTTTATTGGGCATGCGCCTAATGGCGATAAGTACCGTTTCGACAAGTATTTCCGCAGAAATCACTATAGCCTGACTGGTAAGTATAATGACGCTATCCGGTACCAGAACATAATCGCGGCCACGCAGGTAACGGACGTTCATGGCAATACAGTCAACTACAACTACGATTACCTGAACCGTCTCACCAGTATTACCTCCAGTGATCAGAGAACCATTACTCTTGGCTATACTGGAAATTCCCAGCTCATACGCAACGTTACCGCCAATGGCCGGACTTGGACCTATAATTATGGTGCGGGAAATTTCGTAGAAGATCCGATGATCGAAGTGGTTAAGTACCCACATACTAAGGTTTTGAGGAGCGTGCATCTGCCTGACCACGGCCCAAATGGCACCCAAGGCTGGCAATATGACATCGATGGTATGACGGCAGGTCCTGGGCCTGGGTTTTATTGCCGGCAATATAATCAGACTTTGACGGTCACGCATCCACACGGAACTGTTGGAACCTTCAAAGTTTCAGAAATTCAGCATCGTCAATATACGATAAAACGGGAACCTCGACGCTTCTGCCCCGGTGAATACAGAAATGGGGATATTGTCGACACGGGCGGACAGCAGACTTTTGTTCCTGCTTCTAACCCCACAATGGGAGTTACGGAAAAGCGGCTATCAGGAACAGGGTTTGATGATATCGTATGGTCTTATCAATATGAGCAAGATCGGAGCGAACCTCCATCATTTAACAATCAACCGGCTTGGGAAGACCGGACGAATTGGACGAAAGTCACAGGTCCAGATGGTCAGCTGATGACCTATACACATTATTGGCTAGGTGCGGCGCAAGATGGCTGGCCAGGGGATGATCCCGATCTCGGCGGTAAAATGCAACGTCTTGAGATCAGTAAAAACGGAACTTTGCTCAAAAAAACGGAGCCGGAGTATTTCATTGAGACTCCAATTGGAGGCACTTTTGCCCGCCCCAACCCAACGCCAGGTAACACGCATATACCGACATATGAAACGAAGTCGGTTGTCTGGCAGGACGGCGACACTTACACATCTGAGAAAGTTTATAATAGCAATCAATCTGCATCGGACTATTCTTTCGGTTCTCCTGTCGAGACACGTTCTTACTCCAGCAGGTGGAACTCCGTAAACGCAATGGGGTCCGACATTGATTATCTCCATAATAAGTCCAAATGGATTTTGGGATTGCCAGAAACAGTTTATGAAGTTGGTAAAAATGGGTCCCGCCGAGAGCGTTCATCTTATGTCTATAACGCCGATGGCCTAAAAATATCTCAAACACGATATGGTCAGCATTGGGCTAGTTTCACTTATCATACCAACGGCGATGCAAATGGGCGGCTTCGTTCAATAACAGATGCATTAGGCCGAAAGACAGAAGCATGGAGCTGGAAACGCGGTGCACCTCAAACAGTTCACAGTGCGGCGGGAACATCTGAGCAAATAACAACACGCCAATATGTTGACGATAACGGTTGGGTCACCCGCAGCGATGACGGAAATTCAAATGTCACCTTATACACCCATGACAATATGGGCCGGGTTACACTTGTGAATCCTCCCGGGTCATGGGCAAACACATCGATTAATTACACCTTTAGTTCTGCTGGTGCGGTACAGACCATTACTAAAGGGCAAGGCAAAACTACCCTGACTTATGATTCCATGTTTCGACCAATCCTGGAGCGAAGCCAAGCGCTCGATACGGGGTGGTCGTCATACGTAAATACGAAATACGATGGTTTGAGCCGCATTACGTTTAAATCTCAGCCTTCATTTAGTTCAGTTGAAACAAAAGGAACGGACACCACTTACGATGGGCTGGGTCGAATTTATGACATCCGAGAGAATGTCGCACCTTTCGCTAAAATACGTCATCGCTATTACAGCGACCACCGGCATCGCATTTATGATCCGTCCGGTGCCTTTACCCAATATTATTCCTATGGTTATGGTGGTCCGGGCAACAAAGATTACAGCCACATATATCGCTATTCTGATGGCGTCTACCGCCAGAAAACCGTCTTATACAAGAACAATTGGGGGCAAATGACGCGTCTGCGCCAGTTTGGATCGCATGATGTTCCAAACGTGGATAAAAGTCAGTATTTTTATTACGACTCACAACAGCGCATGTGCCGTCACTATGTGCCTGAACATGGTGCAACAAAATTTAATTATGACGCTGCCGGTCAAATGATTGCATATGCAAAAGGGCAATCAAATTCCGGATGTACAGTCCAAAGCAGTAACCCCGCGCGTGTTTATCAGGATTACGATGCGCTAGGACGTCCAACTTTCACCAATTTCCGAGATACAGCGACACCGGACATCACCAAGACATATGATGCGAATGGAAATATGTTGACAGTTAATCGCGGAAGCGGCGCTAACGCCGTGAACTGGACATATACTTACAATTCGGCTGACCTTTTGACCTCAGAGAAGCTGGATATTGACGGTCGCAATTACGATAGTTCCTATGTCTATAACAGCTCCGGATATATGACACGAAAGGTCCACCCGGGTAATCGCGTGATTAATTACACGCCCGACGGCCTCGGACATATGACTACTGTCAAAAATGGCTCTCAGACTCTCGCCAGTGGAACAAGCTTCCACGCCGATGGCAGTCTGCATCAACTCCAATACGGGAACGGGCAATATTTTAGCCAAATCTTGAATGACCGACTGATGCCTGAACGTCTTTTGTCTTATAAAGGCGCGCAAAAAGCTATTGATCAAACCTTCAGTTATGACTCGCGTGGGTATGTAACATCTATTATTGACGGCGCAGTCTCGAGTAATAGTCGAACCTATAGTTATGACGGGCTTGGCTATTTAAAAACGGCGAGCGGGCCTTGGGGCGCAGGCAGTTATAAATATGATAGCATCGGGAACTTGAGAGAGAAAAAGCTCGGCGGGCGAACTGTAACGCTAAATTATGATGAATCTCGCAATCGTCTGAATCAAAGCGTCGACACAGGTCCATCTGGGACTCGCACCGTGGCCTATGATGCGCGCGGTAATGTCACGACCTTAGGCGGTTTAACGTTTGTTTATGACATGAGCGACCAGCCAACTGCTGTCACTGGGTCTGCGGATGGTTCGACATCAGCAAATACGACCTATCGGTATGATGGAAACATGAAGCGGGTGAAGTCGACGATTAATGACGGTTCAGGCCCCAAAGAGATTTATAATGTCTATGATTCGAGTAACTCACTCATGTTGGTTGACAAAAAACAAGAAGGTGAACTCACTGATTACATCCAAGGTCCTATGGGAACGCTTGCGCGAATTACCACAGTTCTAAATACTCAAAATGGAACTTACGGCGCGGATGACATTACCTACCTACATCAGGATCACCTGGGTAGTGCACAAGCGGGCACAAATGCGTCAGGCGCTGTGGCGTGGCGAGAACAATATACGCCCTTTGGAGAAGAACTGCAGAGTCCGTCAACGAATGACAATCTCGCAGGCTTTACGGGTCATATTAAGGACAAGGCGACAGGCTTAAATTATATGCAAGCTCGCTACTATGATCCGGTCATTGGTCGGTTCTTAAGTGTGGATCCTGTTACCTTCACTGAAACAGGTGCTCCCGGACAATTTAACCGTTACGCCTATACGTGGAACAATCCAACCAATGCGAATGACCCTGATGGAGAATTCGTCAACTTTGTTGCTAAATTTGCCGCTGACGTTGTTTTGGAAGTCGCAATCCAAGTTGCGACAGGTCAGGATATTGATCTCGGCGCTGCCGCTAAAGGCGCGGCCCTAGGCGTCCTGGACCCGACCAAGACTGCGCGCAAAGCCGCAAAGCTAGCAGGTGCGCTCAACGATGTTCGCAAAGCAAAGAAAGCGGAGAAAGCTCAACAGGCCAATGTTGGCGCAGCTTGTCCGATATGTTTCACAGCTGGGACATTGGTTGATACTGAAGATGGACCGCGACCGATTGAGGATATCGAAGTCGGGGATAGAGTTTGGGCTTGGGATGAGGAGACGGGCGAAATAGCGCTTAAATCCGTGACCCACACGGTTCCGTTCCATGAACGTGTAATTTGGGATGTCGTTTTTGGGGACCTCGATGGTGGCCAAGACACAATCGAAACTACGGATGAGCATCCTTGGTGGATTATCGGAAAAGGGTGGGTTGAAACCAAAGACCTAACGGAAGGCATGATCGCTAAAACGCGTGATGGACGTGGTCTAAAAATCCTCTCCAGCACCAATATGAGCCGAATTGAGGGCACCTATAACCTCTCCGTCGCAGATTTTGAGACTTACTTTGTTGGTGAAGATAAGGTGCTGGTTCATAATTGCGACAACCCACAAAACGTTGCAAATAGTCCCAGGTTAAAAAAGCAATTATCAAATGACTCCGCAAATTCAGCGTTCACTGAGACCGGTGAGTTGTCTCAAGGTGCTATAGATGGTTCTAGAGAAATTATTCCATCATCAAAAATAGGAAATCCCGATATCCCTGAAGGGTTTTCCAAGCATAGTACTTCGACGCACCAGTCACCAAGCGGAGATTTTCAAGTTCATTTTTATAAAAATAATGATACGGGAGAAATTCTCTACGACAAAGATTACAAAGTGAAATTTAACAAGTAAAATTTAAATGAAAGTTCGATTGATAAAAACTGCGGACTGTAACCGGCATCCTGGCTGGATAAGATTCGAGCGAGACTATGATGTTTTGGAAATGTATATTTATAAAGACGGAAAAATTGATATCAGGCTTATTTCTGATGAAAATGGAACGCCCGCAATTTTTCCACTCTCAGACTTCCAAATAGTTTGCCAAAAGGTATATCAAGACTGGAGCTTCGAAGCCCTGAGAGACGGAGCTATAAGCTTGGCACCTAATTCCTGGTTAGAATCTAATTTCTGGGAAAAATATTTCAACGACGATCCAGAAACTGTTAGCATATTTGATAATGAGGTAAAAAAAATTTTAGCTCACTAAAAATAAATAATTAACTGTAACATAGAATAGTGTTTATCAACTCTGTGTGGAGGAGGGGCCCAGAAGTTCTTACTCTTCTTCATCAGAATTCTTCTTCAATCGAGCCAGAGAGACTTCTGACATTTTCGCTGATGATAAAGAGATTTGTCTCTGGCGACGTAAATCATAGACCATATGTTGGATTTCTGAATCGCCATCCATGAATTGTGTCTCAATGCCTTGAACACAAACTCCAGCATAAATGTTCACGTTTCTCAACGAGTCCACTTTGCTAGATTTCAGATCATCAATCACTACGGATACGGCTTCTTGAAATTCGTCAAGAGAGAAATTCCCAATCAATTGTAGTCGCATTGCAAACCTTTGGGCCAAAGCCGGGCCGTGATAACTTGAAGCGGATACCGTCCAAGCGCCGCCGCCTTTAGGCGAGCCTTATGCCCTAGCTGCGCTCTGGCACTTCTCATCGGATTTCAGTCTAGAATGAAAATCTGTCAGTCGTGATGAAGGAGGATAACATGACGGATTATTTCGTAGGCTTGGATATATCGCAGAAGTCGACATCGATTTGCATAACTGACCCTGAAGGCAAAAAATTGCATGAGGGCGCGTCACTGACACGGCCACAAGATATCTATGGTTGGCTGAGTAACCGCATTGATGTGGAGGCCTCCGATATAAGGGTGGGTCTTGAAGCAGGGACATTGAGCACGTGGCTGCATCGCGGGCTGTCTGAACGCGGACTTCATTTGACCATGCTGGAGACCTTTCAAGCGCACAGGTTCTTGGCGACCTTCAGAAACAAAACCGATAAAAACGATGCGCATGGCCTGGCACAGCTTTTACGAATGGGCGGTGAGGACTTTTTACGTGTGGTCAAAGTCAGGTCTATCGGCGCACAGGAAACAAGGACGATGTTGTCCATCCGTCATCATCTTGTGACACAGAAGGTCTCTTTGGAAAATCATATAGCGGGCATTTTAAAGCCTTACGGCGTTATCGTTAGGCGCAATCATGTTAAGCCCGAGTCCTTCCGAAACCGTGTACTAATCGCTTTGAGAGAAACAGAACTTAACGGGCTAAATCTGACTCAATATATTTTACCAGCCCTCG
>CALLBD010000051.1 GCA_938001915.1 uncultured Caulobacterales bacterium
CAATTGCGGATGATACTGCTGAAAACAAACGAAATGAATTTAAGTCGGGAAAAAATAATCCAACAGCAAACCCCAAAAAAGGATAAGCTATAAAAACCGTCGTTAGACCTGCGAAAACACCCCTAATTTTAGTGGGTTTGGTTTTCATGAAAATGACCCAAATGCAAAAAGCCATGACGCCGCATAAAATGGCAAAGGGGAAAATATATTCAACTTGAGGGAAAAACATGCGTTCAGGGTCATCAGGCGCTAAGCCATCGTTGCTTTCCATCGTATCTGAAAAGGCCAGTTTGAAAGCATGACCCAATAGATATGTCGCGATTATCGGGATCAGAGAAAAATATATTCCGTATCTAATGATGGGTTTCTTGAGTGCGTTTGTCATTTGGTAAGAGTGACCCTGAAAAAGGGCATTATTTTGACGAGGATTGCCATGTCATTCCGCTGGCAAATTCTCAGTTAGGAACCGTCTCACATTCTCGCCCATGACTTTGCGTATGACGGCTTTCTCCATACCCCTGCGTAGGAGCGCATCCGTGATCGCGGCGAGTTCTGAGGTGTCTAGCGAGACGGTGACTGTGCCGTCATAATCAGAGCCCAGCGCAACTGCGTCGGGGCCGAGTAGCGCTACGGCGTCGATAATGGCGGCGGCGATACCATCTGGCGAAATATCGCAAATCACGCCGCTGAAATACCCAATACCGATGATCCCTTTGCGCGCCGCAATTTGCTTTAACACATCATCAGGCAAGTTCCGGTTTTTCGTCTTGGGACAATGGGCAATGGTACCGCCGTGACTGATGAATATGGGCGCGTCGGTAAGGGCTAAAACATCGCGTACGGTCTGCACACTGCTATGGGCGACATCGATGATGATGTCTTGCCGCACCATTTCTTGAACCGCCTCGCGGCCAAACTTCGTGAGGCCCGCTTGGCTGCGGCCATGCAGCGAGCCGCCGAGTTCATTATCAAAAAAATGCTGCAATCCCATCGCGCGGTAGCCCTCATCATAAAGGCGTTTGATATTGTCGATATCGCCTTCCAAAGGATGCGCGCCTTCGGTCAGGAGCAGTCCTAAGATACGGTCTGTCTTCGCCATATCTGCGCGGGTGCGGATGATATGGACTTCGCCTTTGCGCTCTAATTTTTGCAGGCGCTGCGCTTGATAGGCGGCGCGTTCATAGATGGAGTTCCATGTACGAAGCGGCCAAAGCTGGGCCTGCGCGAGGCGGGTGATGTCATCTGGGGCATCGGCGTCATTGCCGTCGAAATTCAACCCGCGCGGTGATTTCGTGACCGTTGAGAAAACCTGAAGCTCAACGCCGCCGTCTCTGAGGCGCGGCAAGTCGACATGACCGTGGGCGTGGCGTTTGCTCGGATTGCGCCGCCAGAGCAAATTATCAGCATGTAAATCCGCAATCCAAAGCTCATCATGTAACGCCTGGGCCTGTGGTGATATCACATAAGGAGCGTGGGCCAGAATGGGGTTCATATCCCCGTCGACTTTTGGCCAGATGAGTTTTGATAATATCAAGAAACCAGCAACGAGTAGCAAGATGAAAATAATGCCAAATGCTTTTAGGAATTTTCTCATCTCACGCGTCTCCGTAATCTCATGCGCCGCTCAGCTCCGCCAGCGCAAGATACGCGCTTTGACGGGATTGATGAAATCTGCCCCGTCAGCATGAGATTTGGCCCAGGCTTTCTTGAGCGCATAATACCATTTGGCTTGGGTGTCGGCATCTTCGACCAACATGACGCGCGGGTTATGTTTAAGGCCTTCTTGTTGTAGGTCCACCATATCGGAATCTTGACGCAGGAAAGCGCGCGCAAAGCCGCCGAGAAACGGCGACAAAATTTTGAAGGTCGGGTGGTCCGTAAAAAAGAGCTGCCGAATGGCGGTCCTATTTTCATCTATCGGCGTCAGCGCCGTGAATGAAAGGACAGTGCGCTTGCCTATTTTAATTTCTTCCGTGCGCACTGACGGTAACCGGAACGTAATTTCCGTGACGGGCTTTCCGCCCAGTAATTTATAGGCAAAAGAATTAGATGACGGTGTATGCGCTATCATGGCGAAGCCGCGCTCTCGCGGTTCAAAGGCTTTGGCTTTTTCATGGATGGATTTCTCGGACCGCCACCACCACTGACGATGCACATAGGGTCCATGTGCAGGATCCATTAGGCCTATAACGGCGTGGTCAATATGACAGGCGAGCTCTACGTCATCATCTAATGTGGCGCGGGCGCGGGGTAGGTTTATCTCTGGCGGCGAGATTGACGGCGGGTGTGTGTCTTTGGGGTCAGAGCGTAAATAAATCCAAATCAAAGGTCCGGCTTGCTGGATGGGATAGGTCCGCACGCCAATGCGATCTACGGCCATATCCGAGTCTTTCGGGAGCGCCGGTATCTCTTTGCATTTCCCATCAGACAGACCAAAACGCCAGCCATGATAGGGGCATTCCACCGTCCCTGATTTCACGCATCCCGCCGAAAGCGGTACGGCGCGGTGCGGGCAAATATCGCGTAAGGCAAAAACATTGTCGCCTTCACGCGCTAAGACGATAGGCTCTCCTGCTAAGGATAGGGCCAGCGTTCCGCCCACCTTTATGTCGCTGAGCAGTCCCGCGAAATACCAAATATCTTTGACAAAATCGTCCATCGGCTTTGCTATAACAAGCCGCGCGCGAGGGACAAGACATCTTCGGGGCTCATCCCTATTTCACGTAAAAACGCAATGGTTAGGTCTTTATTAGTTTTGGATAATTTCCGGCCTCTTTCATCCGTTACAAGCGGGTGATGGTGATAGCGCGGGGTTTCCCATCCCATGAGATGCTGGATGAGGACATGGAGGGGAGTTTGGTCCTGTAAATCTTCACCTCTTACAATTGAGGTAATGCCTTGGAGGTGATCATCATGTGTCACGGCAATATGATAGCTTGTCCCAATATCTCGGCGCGCAATGATAGGGTCAGGACGATCAGAGGCTGCCCAGTCAAATAAAACGGGCAGGGCTTGATTAGTTTTACTGTTGTCACTGTAGGGCAGTTTGGCGGGCGCGCGCCGGAGGGCCGCTTTTAAATTTAGCCGCACTGCAAAGGGCAGGGAGGGTGTTTTATATTGCGCGGCACTGCGCAGGCGCGCGCAAATTTTGCCCGCTTTTGCATGTGAAGGACTATCTGGAACCTGTGTGCGTTTTCCCGCCTTTAGCTCACTTCGGGATAAGACGCAGTCATACGCCAATCCCCGCTGTACCAAATCAATTACGACCTTTGCGTAATCTGCATAATGTTGACTTTGAAAACGGACGGGCGCTGGAAATTTATTTCCAAGCCAAGCAAGGTCTTCATAAATACCCTGCGTATATTCGGGACGGCACCGCGTGTGATCGATGTCTTCGATGCGAAGAAGCGTATGTGTCCCAGGCCGCTCTGAGAATTTGAAAGCCAAATAGGCAGCATAGGCGTGGCCAAGATGTAAACGTCCTGTCGGCGACGGGGCAAAGCGATATTTATGTCCCATGGGTCGTTATCGCCGTATCAATCCACCTAACACGCCGCGCAATATGCGGCGGCCCTGAGATCTCACCAATTGCCGTGCAATAAGTTTCGCTTCATAAGCCAGCATATCTCCCGCAGATTTTTTCTTACGGCTTCTCGTGCGGCTTTTGGCTTTGCTACCGGCTTGGCTTTTGGATTTTGACGTTTCTTTCTTGGCCTTGACGGCGTCTTCATCGGCCTTTTTGGCTTTTTCTTCGGCCTCTTCTGCAGCCTTTTCGCGGGCGATAGCTTTGGCCTCTAGCAGCTCATAAGCGCTCTCTCGGTCTATTGTTTCTGTGTATTTGTCTTTCAATTCTGAGGCTTCGATGATGGCGTCGCGCTCATCGGGTTTGACGGGGCCTAAGCGCGAGGCTGGTGGGCGTATCATTGTCCGCCCAACAATCCCTGGGATGCCTTTCATACCCAAGACAGAAACGAGGGCTTCGCCCACGCCCAAATCTGTAATGACCTCTTCCGTATCAAATTTTGGGTTCACCCGAAAAGAGCTCGCGGCTGCGCGGACGGATTTTTGCTCTTTCGGTGTATAGGCGCGCAGGGCATGTTGAATGCGGTTGCCAAGCTGTCCCAAGACGCTGTCAGGGACATCGGATGGATTTTGCGTCACGAAATAAATGCCAACTCCTTTGGAGCGAATAAGTCGGGCGACTTGTTCGATTTTTGTCAGCAGAGCTTTTGGCGCATCATCAAAGAGAAGATGCGCTTCGTCGAAGAAAAAGACCATTATTGGTTTTTCTGGATTGCCGACCTCGGGCAATTCTTCGAAAAGCTCAGACAGAAGCCAGAGCAGGAATGTCGAATAGAGGCCAGGGGAATTTATCAATTTATCTGCGGCCAAAATATTCACCACGCCGTGGCCATTCTCATCTGTTTTCATGAGGTCGGTGAGCTCTAGCGCAGGTTCGGCGAAAAATTCATCCGCGCCCGCGCGCTCAAGTTTTAGAAGTTGGCGTTGAATAGCGGCAATAGATTGGCTGGTGACGTTACCATATTCACGGGAAATTTCGGCTTTATTGTCGCTAATATGATTAAGCAGCGCGCGTAAATCTTTCATGTCCAGAAGGAGCAAACCGTCGTCATCGGCGAGTTCAAATGCAATTGTCAGAATGCCCTCTTGCGTATCATTTAATCCCATAAGCCGCGCAAGGAGCGTGGGCCCCATCTCAGAAATTGTTGTACGGACGGGATGACCTTGCTTGCCGTATAAATCCCAAAAGCAGGTCGGCGTGGCCTCATAATCATATTCGCTAAGGCCAATGTGCATGGCGCGCTGGAGCAGTTTATCATGAAGCTTATGGTTGACAGAGCCCGCTTGGCTAATGCCAGATAAGTCGCCTTTGACGTCGGCGGCAAAGACAGGGACACCTGCTTTTGAGAAGCCTTCACTTAGTATCTGTAGGGTCACGGTTTTACCCGTACCTGTTGCCCCCGCGATAAGACCATGGCGATTGGCTAGGGGTAACCACAAATGCTGCTTTTTGTTGTCGCTATCTGTACCCAGAAATATACCATTTTTCATGGTGAGACATCCTCTAAAATTTGTGATTTTGTTATGGGTTCGAGGGCTTGAATGCAATATGACTATTGGCACGCAGCGAAAGGGAGATGGGCATGATTACAACAAATGACACAACAATTCGGGCGACTTTGCTCTTTTTGGCGGGGATGGCGCTGATAGCTTTGCTCTATTTGACCCGTGAACTTCTCGCGCCATTCGCCCTCGCTATATTTATTTGGCTCATTATTGATGCCTTTGCGCGGTGGATGGATAATCTCTCGCCGAAATTCCCTTACTGGCTTGCCCTGACAATTGCGGTGTCAGTCGTCGTCGGCCTGATGATTGGATTTGTCTTTGTCATCGTCGACACTGTAGGGGATGTCGTCAAAGATGCCCCGCGATATGAAACGCGATTGACAGAAATTTTCTCTTGGATCGCGGATAAGACGGGCCAAGAAAATATGTCCTTCAAGACATTGAACGAAAATTTTAAAATTACAGAAAAAATCCAGGGCGGGTTGGGGACTTTTGCCGCGACTGTGCAGGGCGTTTTGTCAGAGTTCTTTTTGATTGCGCTCTATGTTGTCTTTCTCTTTGCGGCGCAATCTAGTTTCCCGAAAAAAATGGACGACCTTTTTCCAATTGAGGGCCGTCGTCTACAGGCCGCAAAAGTCGGTGAACGTATTCGCCAATCAATTGAAAAATATCTCTCCGTTCAAACGATTATCTCTCTTATGCAGACGATCATTTCTTATGTTGGTATGACCGCACTTGGACTTGATAACGCGCTATTCTGGGCGCTCGTCATCTTTGTGCTTAATTATATTCCGATTGTGGGCGGGTTATTTGCCGTCTTGTTCCCTGTTCTTTTCGCTATCGTGCAATTTGAAAGCATAGGCCGCGTGGCCATATTGGCAGGGGTTCTATTCGGCGCGCAAACCATCATCGGCAATACAGTTCAGCCTAAAATGATGGGCGATAGTATGAATTTATCGGCACTGGTCGTGATTTTGGCACTGTCTGTTTGGAGTGCGCTATGGGGTGGCGTCGGTGCGTTCTTATCTGCGCCGTTGACGGTTATTATCATGATTATTTTGGCGCAGTTTGATACAACACGCTGGATTGCGGTCTTACTCTCGGCAGATGGTAATCCAGATATGGATGGGGACGGCGTGCCTGACTCCCAGCCAGTTCCAAGTTTATAGAGGGTTCACAGTGTCGTGAATTGGCTCACCACACTGTGATATAGTTGTTTGATGCCTGTTCATAATTGCTATCGTATAAGGGCGCTATGAGACACTTCGTTCTATCCGCTTCTGCACTAGCGCTCGCCTCTCTATCAACAACCGCTTTGGCGGGGGATATGACTGCGAAGCCAACCCATGTAGTTGAGCTTTTCACCTCGCAAGGGTGTTCGTCCTGTCCGCCTGCGAATAGATTTGTTTCAAAGCTGTCTTCAGACCCTAATACTCTGGTTCTGACCTATGGCGTTACTTATTGGGATTATCTCGGCTGGAAAGACACATTCGGCAACCCTGAGTTTACGCAGCGACAGCGCGATTATCGTGACGCCTTTGGCGCGTCTAACATTTATACGCCGCAAATTGTTTTAGGTGGCTCAACTCACAGCCCGCGCTATTCCAAAAGCGATGTCATTGATGTCGGCTTGCCTGAAGATGAAGTTGATATGACCCTCACCCGAGAGGGCGATATGCTGATGGTCAAAGCCAACACGTCAAAAGATGTGATTGTTGACCTCGTCGCTTACACGCCAGGCGAACAGAGCGTAGATGTGAAACGCGGCGAAAATGGAGGCCGAACGCTGCGTCTTTCTAATGTGGTTGTAAATGTGCAGACGTTGGATTGGGATGGTCAGTCTGCGTCGATTGAGATGCCGCAATCGGAAAATATGAAATATGCGGTGCTGATACATGATCGCATAAATGCCAAAATTTTAGACGCCGCCGTTATTGAGTAAAGCCTTGAAAGACTTGCAGTCTGGGTTCTCATTATCGGACTGAATATGTTGCGAAGACAGCTAATTTTCATCAGGTCGTCCAAATAACAGACTCTCATTATATCAATGTGGGGGCGTGAAGGTGTCGCAGTCCGACAGCAACTGCCTGTGAGGGGTTTGGGAAGCTGATTGGAGTCCAATCTGCAAGGGCTTCGTCCTGCGACAATATTCTGATAGATTACGTTTAAGGTCAAACCCTGCCGAAAATGTGTCGAGAATAAGGCTGCTGGTTACAAAAGAGAAATCTCTTGGACAGAGTACCGTATCTGCGCGGCGTCTTGCCTTCCGAAAAAGACAAACTTATGTTGGACATATGAACCAAATTCTGCCTTTTCCTTCTGGGACTAACAGCCCGTCTAAACGCCCCGCCCAAGTCGCCTTTGATAGGCAGGAATTATCCGCCATTTTAAATGTATATGGACAAATGGTCAGTAAGGGGGATTGGAAAGATTACGCAATGGATTTTCTGCGTGATAAGGCCGTTTTTTCTGTTTACCGCCGCGCGTCGGAACATGCACTATACCGGATAGAGAAAGTGCCTGCTTTAAGAAAGAAGCAAGGCCAGTTTTCGGTGGTGGCCCCAGGGGGCTTAGTGCTGAAACGAGGACATGATTTGCAAACTGTTTTAAAAGTCTTTGATAAGGCGCGGTTTAGGAGCCTTTAGCCGCCAAGATCTTCTGCGCCTGACGCCCTGCTTGATTGGCTTTTATACATCCTGAGCCGCAGACAAACGGCCTGCCTGAGAGCAAGCCGCGATTTTCATAGGTAGTTTAAATTAGGACGGTAAGGGCGCAGCCGGGCCTGCCAGGCCTGTCCCGCTACGCTTTGCCCCTTCGCCACGCGCGCCATCAGTGTCCTTTGAGGGACAAAAGCTCAGAACTGTCGCACCTTGCGCGCGGAACTCCTGTCCCGGCTGAATGAATTCTAATATACCATCCGCTTTGCGAGCTAGGATAAGATCAAGGTCATCACCCCGATCTTTATAGAGGTCATCAAGCGTATATTCTGCCGATAGGTTTGTGGCCCGAAACCGCCATCCGCCCCACCAGTCACGAGTGAGCGAGTCAAAACTACGTCCGCGTGAGGTCAAGGTTCGGCCACGGGAGGTGAAGGCAATGCTCTCTGCGTCATCTTCATTGTTTTCTTTTGCCCCGATTTGGAAGACGCGATGACGTCCTAATTCTGGCGCGAACTCCACGCAAACTAAGGCGTTATAAGCTTCATTGGGGGAGGCGGCTATAAGCGTATTAAAAGCGCTATGATCGAGGGAGTAATCTGCATTCTCTGATAAGACTTCACCAAAGAATGTATTATGTCCCTCCAGTCTGGCCCCGCGCAAGCGTCGCCAATTTGTATCGGCCACGGTCACCTTGATCTGTAACTCTTTTAAAGCTTTGGCGAGACCGAGTGACCAAGGGTTTGCGCCGACAATCAACACACCGTCGCCGTCGCCGCTGTCTAGCTTGAGTAGGTGCGCGAGCGGGCCAATGAAAAATCCGGCAAAGAGCACCGTCGCGAAGACTAAGGCAAAGGCAAGCGGCACAAAGACAAGCCCGTCGTCACGGCCTAACGCATTCATTTCTGCAGCAAAGAGGCCTGCAACCGCCACTGCCACAATTCCGCGCGGAGCAATGAGAGAAACAAGTAAGCTTTCTTTCCAAGACACGCCAGACCAAAGCGTAGAAACCATAACGGCAATGGGACGAACAACAAACATCATTGCCAGGACGAAGAGTGCGACGTCCCAATTTGCGAAAAAGGCTTTCAAAACATTTGGTGTAAGTGTGGCTGTCAACATCACAAAGACGCCTGAGACGAGGATGATAGCAATATTTTCTTTAAAACGGCGCATCTCTACCATTGAGGCAAATTTCGTATTCGCCATAGTCATACCGAGGGCTGTCACGGCCAAAAGCCCTGTTTCCTCGGCAATCGTATTTGCGACGACATAGATAACCAAAACCCAGGCCAGAACCACGGGGGCTTTCAAATATTCTGGTATTACGCCGCGGCGGAAGGCCCATGCCATACCAATCCCCGAAATAATGCCAACGACAGTCCCCAAAACACAGGCAAAGGCAATTCGGCCAAAGACCATAGCCATGCTGGCTTCGAGTTGTGTGATGCGAATGAATTCAAAGACGATGACTGCAAAGAGCGCTCCAACAGGATCATTTACGATTCCTTCCCATTTCAGGATATTGGCGGGTTTGGTTTGCAAATGGGCCTGCCTAAGTAGCGGCATAATCACAGTTGGGCCTGTCACAATAAACAAGCCGCCCACCATAGCGGCCAAATCCCATCTCAACCCAACAAGATGATGGGCGGCAAGGGTTCCCAGTATCCAAGCAATAGGGCCTGCGAGAATGACCATTCGGATAACGGCACTTTTCGCATCCCCTAAATCTTTGAATTTTAGATTTAACCCCCCTTCAAAAAGGATAATGGCCACCGCAATTCCAATCATGGGCCTGTAAACGTCACCAAAATCCACTTGCGGGTCTAAGCGTAACATCTCCAAGCTGTCATGAACGAATGTCGGAACGGGTAATCCCATAAGAAAACCAATAAGCGGTCCGAAAATTAACCCGGCAATAGCCATGAGAACAATTGCAGGGCGTTGGAGTTTCCAAGCTAGCCATTGTGCACCAATGCCTAGAGCGCCAATGAGAGCAATTTTAAAGGGGAGTGTGGACGCTTGGTGATGAGCCTCTGCTCCGCCGCCTGCGAATATGATGTCAATTAACATCATCATTTCAAAACTCATAAGTATCTCGTTTCTAGACGCAAGTTAAGTAACGCATGGGGGAGTGCGATGGTGAGTATCCGATTCAGGGCACTAAACCAAATGTAAATCCAATGGCTATTCAGGCACACGGTAAATATCGAAACCAATAGCAGAAGTTCCATAATCGCCCTCATCATATTGGGCGACACTCGTTTGGAAAAAGCCTAAAATATGATCGTAAATGAGCTCGAATAAGGGTGTCAGCTCCGCTTCATTTATCGGGAGCGCGACAGCGATAGGGCTTTCTTGACCAATTGATATCCGCATCAGCTGGCCCTCTTTTTGACAATTCATTTGTAGGCGCATGTAATCTTTATCTTCAGAAATGCGCACGGCAAGGCCGAAACTAATTGGTTTCAAGGGTAAGTACCCTTGTCCAGAAACAGAAAACGCACCCGACTGATAGTTTTGCGCCTGAAATGGCCCTTCTGGCGGCACAAGAAAAACGCAAGGCCCATCTCCGGGATGTAACCATATACAAAGTAGGTCCCTTAGGGTCTCCGCAAGAGACCGGATTTGTGCGTAGTTATCAAAACTCCGCGTGCCATAGATATGAGCGGCGTTCCAAATGTGGGACAGACGCGTGTCAGTTTTGGGCTCAGTGGGGCTTTTTGTCTTATCTGTCATCTCAGTCTTGTGGCGTGTTCACCGCTCAAGTCAATTCCCTCATCTGTGAGTTTTATTGCCAACGCTGCGAATTTGGCACGAAGATTGAACAGAAACTCTCGATTACTACAAGCGAGGGTGTCTAATGCGTATTTTAGGTCTAATGGTTTTGGGAATTACGGGTCTTAGCGTGAGCGGCTGTTCCCAAATTTCGAGTGTGTTTAAGAAAAAGCCGCACTACCATACTGCGGATGGCACGGCGGTATATGTAAACGAGGCAACAGGCCTTCGAACTGCGTCACAGCAGACATATGGCTTTGCCGATCAAAGCTATGAAGTCGATATTTACGATAGCGCCTTTACTCATACGCAAAATCTTGGATATTCGGCAGGAACAGAATATGTCTATGCCAATGATAGTGTCAGCGAGTACGCTTATGGGAACTATCAGGTTGAATTGTTCAATTCTCCTGTCTCTTATGCCGTCGCACCTTACTCAAATCCACGCGAAGCCGAATTTGTGAAACTCAATGGCGAATCTAAGGCTGAAGATTGGCGGAATTGCGAGACACTCAATCGGGGATATTTGTGGATGTCTGAATATGATTTTAGCCTTCATCCAGGGTTTGAAGTGTGTATGCGCAATAAAGGCTATGTTCTTACGACAGAATATGGCTACAGCACACAGCCTAGCTTAAGCGCTAAGTCTGCTGGTTTGCGTGGTGTCTATTCTTATTCTTCTGGATACTCCTTACCGTAAAGACTCCGCTTTTAATGTCGCGGCCAATCCGTCTCGGTAAGACCTGTGTTTTGGGTGCCATCCCAGCTCCCGCCGCGTTTTGTCGGCATTAACACGCTTTGTTTCCTGATAAAAACTGCGGGCCATATCTGAGACTGACGAGTCGTTTAATGTCACGCGCGGAGCAGGCGGCAAGCCCAAGAGGCCTGCGGCATAATCGAGGACATCTTGTGGGGGCGCAGGATGACCGTCGGCCAAATTATAAATGGCCAGCGGTTGAGGTGTTTGCAGGCTTAGGCGTAGGGCGCTGAGAATATCGTCCAAATGAATGCGGTTGACGACATGTCCTTGTTTCAAAATCGCACGAGCTTTGCCAGTGCGAAGTCTCTCAAAGGGGGCCCGGCCTGGTCCATAAATCCCTGCGAGCCGGAATATGTGCACAGGCCAAAGTGTTTCAATCCAGGCCAGTTCGGCATCTGCGCGGGCGATACCGCGCGGCAAACCTGGCGTTGGGGCTTCGCCCTCACAGGCCCAGTGCCCTTGTCTGTCGCCATAAACAGAAGTTGCGGATAAGTAAGCTATCCATGACGCTTTCGGTGTCAAATGCCCTAATTGAGACAGGGCGGGGTCGCTGCCGTCTTTTGCGGGGGGAATAGAGCTAACGATAATATCTGCCGCGACGAAAGCCGTTTGCAAAGCTTTTGACGCGGCGCCGTTAAACTTGTGGCAGATGACGTTTTGAAGGGGTGTGTTTCCAGACCGTGTCGTGACATGCACAGTCCAGCCTTCGTCAATGAGCTCGGCGGCCAAAGCTTTGGCAACATAACCTGCGCCCAGCAGGAGCGCAGATTGAGGCTTATTAATGTGACGGCGCATTGTCGATTCAGTTTCCTGCAGTTATGCGAATATCATGACACGACATTTTGCATCTGTCGCCTGCTTGATGAGCGGCGCTCTATTTTTTAGCACATCCGCTCTCGCCGCAGATTTGACGACAAAATTTGACGTGCGGCATAAAGCCTGCCTTGAGTCTATCGCTGACGATGCCCAGCAAGCCTATGAAATTGCCCTGCAGTGGCGCAGTGAAGGCGGCGGACGGCGGGCAAAACATTGTGTCGCCATGGCGCTTTTCGCCCTTGGGCATGAAGATGAAGCGGCCTATCGATTGGACGCTCTGGCGGCAGGACCAGATGGCGGGGCAGTCGATACGCGGGTGAAGCATTATTCAGAAGCAGCGAATTTCTGGTTGACGGCAAATGAAGCCGAAAAAGCCTATGCGTCGGCCTCGGCGGGTTTGAAATTGAAATATGATCACTTGGACCTACGCATTGCGCGCGCGCGGGCCTATGCTTTGTCTGGCCGATATGATTATGCCGAAACAGATTTGACGTCAGTTTTAACTTTGGATCCGTCCCATGCAAGCGCTTTACGCTATAGAGCGGATGCGCGGTTTAAGCTCGATAAATTTAACGACGCGCATATGGATATTGAAGCGGCGCTGAAACTTGACCCGACCTCCGTAGAGACAGCTCTTCTGAGAGGTCAAATTCGTGAGGCTATTAGAATGGCTGAAGTGGAAACGGAATAGACTCCGCGTTATGGTGCTTCCGGTGCTAATGTCTCGCTAAAAAATTCTAAAATTTGACGGTCTCTGTGAATGCGGTTTTCAGTTTTTCGAAATCCATGTTTTTCGCCAGGATAGGTTTGCACCCGCAAATTATGCATATTTTTGTTTTGCATCGCATCCATCAATTTAATGGAGTGGCGGAAAACAACATTATCATCAGCCATACCATGAATGAGTAAAACAGGCTCAGTTAATCCGTCAAGATAGGTAAAGACGCTGCTATTCTCATAGGCGCCCTCTGTGTAGTTTTCTGCGCCGACATTTGGGTCGCCCAAATAACGTTCCGTATAAGCGGTGTCATAAAGTGACCAATCTGTAACGGGCGCGCCGGCGACACCCGATTTATAAAGGTCTGTCTGCGCTAGCATGTGTAAGGTCATATACCCCCCGTAAGACCAGCCATAAACGCCCATATTCTCTGCATCGACAAAATCTTGCGCGGCGAGCCATTTCGCTCCAGCCGTTTGGTCCGTGACTTCGATTTGCCCCATCGAACGATAGAGGTGATCTTCGAAAGCCTTGCCGCGATTAGTGGCGCCGCGTCCATCGATTGTGAAAACGACAAAACCATGGTGGGCGAGCATTTTGGCAAGGTCTTTACGCCAGAACCGATTTTGAACCCGCTGTACGCCCGGACCGTTATAGACAATTGTAATCGCGGGACGTTTTTCACCGGGTTTTAGATCAGTGGGTTTGAACAACATATAGTCTAATTTCGTGCCGTCTTCGGCGTCAATCTGGCCATAGTCTGGATTTATATGGGCGTCTAAAAATGGCGCGTAGGGGTGGGTCTCATCCAGCTTGTTTTCATTCAGCCACGCGAGTGGGCTGCCGTCTGCTTCATAGGCGCGAAGATTTGTCGGGGTTTGATCATCCGAATAGGACCCAAGATAACGGGTGCAATCGCGATTAAAACGCGCAGCGTGAATTCCTGGGCCTGAGGTGATTTGCGTCAGCTCCTGCGGCCCGCCCTCCTCCTCGCCTTGCGTGACTTTGAATATATGATTGGAAAGAGGACTCTCTGTCCATCCGCTCACATAAATTGCATCTTCTGTGCGGCAAGAAATTGAACGGGCGTTTAAGTTCGGCGGCGTCAAGGCCGTGATCTGGCCACTGGTATCGATTTCGAAAAGCTGGCGTTTGTCATTTCGCTGCGTTGTCCAAGTTATACCGCCGTCGCGCGTTGCAGAGATTCCGCTACGAATGTTCAACCAAGTGGGAGAGGTCTCTTCATAAAACTCTGTTTTCTCTCCTGTCTGAGAGTCTACCTTATATATTCTGTGGGTTTTGTGATCGCGGGCTAACACGCCGACAAAGGCTGTGCGATTGTCTGGTGCCCAGGCAACCCGCGTAAGATAGATATCGTCTCCTAAGGCCGGGTCATCATCCAGCGCGACCCAAGTCGTTTCACCGCCTCGCGCTGATACGAACCCCAATTTGACACTAGCATTAGCCGTCCCAGCGAAAGGATAACGTTGCGCAATATTTTTCACGCCTTCTGCGCCAAAATCTAGGCGGTTTTCGATCGCAACCGCCGCTTCGTCGATTTGGGAATAGGCGATGGTTTTCGCATCTCTTGATACCCAGTAGCCTGTATTTCTGCCCAGCTCTTCTTGAACGACGAAACTCGCGGTAGCGTTCCGGATGGTGTCTGTGGACCCGTCAGAGAGTTGACGTTCAAGCCCTGTCTTGAGGTCTTTTATATATAGCTCATTCCCGCGCACATAGGTGACTTTAGTGCCGTTCCCGCTGACCTTTGGGTCCGTTTCAAATCCTTTGGTGGCCGTAATTTGCCGGCTTTCTTTTGTTTCTAAATCATAGAGATAAATGTCACCGCCCAAAGGGAAGAGCAGAAGGCTATCTCCCACCCAGCTATAAGAGATAATACCGCTCCCATATTGACGGGCCCGTTCGCGGCGATTTTTTTCTTCCTCCGAGAGGATTTCAGGGCCTTCCAAAATATCCGTTGAGCTGACTAGCAGGCGGCCTTCGCCCGTTTCGAGGTCATAGGCCCATAGGTCCTTTTGGCGTGCATTGTCCTCTCGGCCTTGTAGCACAGTGATAAAATCGCCAGAAGGCGCAATTTGAACACCTGATAAAGATTTCCCGCCTAGTGCCGGTGAGCTGTTAATCCGTTCAGGCGTCAATCCGCCTAGAACAGGCGTCTTGCGGATATAATTTATTGGAACCTGTTTAGCCTCCACCTCTTTCTGAGATTGCTCCGCCGCTTCTTGTAGGGTTTGTGATCGGGTATCTTTGCCCGAGCAGGCAATTAAAGCGGTCGAGAGAAATAGGGAGGGAAGAAGATGTTTCATGCCGTCTTTTGCGCCGCTTGAAGAAGGAGTTCAAGGCCAACTCAGTTTCACAGCACACTTCCCATTGCTTTCCAAGCAGGTTACGAGGCGGTCATGCCAGATTTGCGCCCAGTATTTTTCGTAATCGGCCTGATGTGCTCTGCTCTCGGTCTGCTTATGTTCATCCCGATGCTCGTGGATGTTTTTGACGAAGGGCGGGCCTGGCGGGCTTTTGGGATTTCTGGAGGGATGACAACACTGATTGGCGCTTTATTGGCGACCATCAGCTATACGCCCAATCCGTCCTTGCGGGCACGAGGCGCCTTCGTTCTCACCGTTTTTGCGTGGCTGGTTCTGTCTGTCCTGAGCGCTATGCCGTTTCTATTCGAGCCCATTAATCTCTCTCTTACCGATGCTTTATTCGAATCGACCTCAGGCATAACCACGACTGGCGCGACTATTTTGACGGGCCTAGATAATATGCCAAGAGGTGTTTTGATGTGGCGCGCTATCCTACAATGGATAGGCGGTGTGGGTATCGTCGTAACGGCGATGGCTGTGCTGCCCATGTTGAAAGTGGGCGGGATGCAGCTTTTCCGCTTGGAAAGTTCCGATATGGGCGAAAAGATCTTACCTCGCGCGGCGAGCCTCGCAGGCGGAATTTCTCTTATTTATCTGGGCCTGACGATTGCCTGTTTTTTCGGATATATGATGACAGGTATGGATTGGTTTGATGCTATTGCACATGCCATGACAACATTAGCAACGGGTGGATATTCTACCTCTGATGCTTCTATGGGCGGCTTCATGGATAATGGTGCGGATATTGTCTGCGTGGCCTTTATGATGGCGGGCGGCATGCCCTTTGGTGTTTATCTTTTGATGACGACGCGAGGAGATTGGCGCGCGCCCTTCCGAGATAGTCAAGTGCGCGCCTTTCTCACCGTGATGACAGCCTTGATTGCGATTGTTACGCTTTTCCTGGTTCTCTCTGACCAATTTGGATTTGGCAGAGGCTTGCGTTTGGCCATGTTTAATACGGTCTCAATTGTCACGGGCACGGGTTATGCGACAGCCGATTATAATGCGTGGGGTCCATTTGCGGTTTCCGCCTTTTTTGCGTTTATGTTTATTGGCGGGTGTGCGGGATCGACCGCCTGCTCAATTAAGATTTTCCGCTATCAAGTCGCTTTTGAAGCCATGCGTAATTACCTTTTTCGCATGCCGCGTCAGCATGCCGTGGTGCCCATGCGATATGGGGGTAAGCCGCTCCCGCCAAGTGTTGTGTATTCGGTGATGAGCTATTTCTTCATCTTCTTCCTCACCATGGTAGTGGCGGCCGCGCTGCTTTCCCTCATCGGACTTGATCCCATTACGGCGTGGTCAGGTGCTGGCAGTGCCATCGCCAATGTCGGGCCAGGCTTGGGCGAAATCATCGGCCCGTCTGGGACTTATCAAGACTTACCGGGCTCCGCAAAATGGGTGCTACTCGTGACCATGATTATTGGACGGTTGGAGATTGTGACCGCGCTGGTTTTGCTCACGCCCGCCTTTTGGCGCAGCTAGAGGCTGGACAGCTCGAAGGTGTAATCTGTCGCGCAAAATTCACAATTGGCGGAAATCACGCCATTCTCGGCCATATCTTCTAGCGAGGCGCGCTCAAAACTCTTGAGGGTATTGAGCAAGCGCTCTCGCGAACATCTACATTTGGAATTGACAGCTGGCGTTTCAATGACCCGCACGCCAAATTCGTTGAATAGGCGATAGAGTAGCGTTTCCGTGGAGACTTCGGGGTTAATCAACTCAGCATCCGTCAGTGTTGAAAAAAGCTGTTGCGCGGTTTCCCAAGGCGGCGTTGCATCGGGGCGCGCCGTATCATCTGCGATTTTTTGAATTATAATGCCGCCGCCAGACCAGTGCGAGCCATCCTTATCAATGGACTGCCCGCAAGCGAGCTGAATGCGGGTTGGAATTTGCTCGGATTGATTAAAGTAATGTTCGGCGCAGCTTGATAGGCTTTCGCCTTCAATCGCAGATACCCCTTGATATTGATCCATGTCGGGACCTTGGTCGATTGTCATGGAAAAGGTTCCGCGGCCCAAAAGTACATCTGCGCCAGGGGATTTAGAGTCTAATTCAATTTCTTTGAGCTTTGCTTCGTCCCAGCGGGCATAGCCGCGGATATTTCCATCCGTTGTACAATCGGCCATGAGTAAGCTTACAGCGCCGTCATTGGTGCCGTGACATTGGACGACCAGCCGTCCATCAAATTTTAAGGATTGGGCTACAAGCGCGCCCGTCATCATAGCTTCACCTAAGAGCCGCGCAATCGAGTCAGGGTAACGCTGCGCGCTGCCAGGCCTCAGGGCGGCATCGAGCGCCGGCCCTAATTTAACCGCGCGCCCCCTAACAGGCTGACCGTCGAGTTGGAAAACGGTTACATGATCAGTTAGAGTTTGTGTCATATCGCTCATGGGCGCTCATGTGGGGGAGAGCTGCAAATTATACAAGCGTTTGATTTAGGCTTAACGCACAAAAAAGCCCGCTTCGAAAAGCGGGCTCTCTAGGTCTAAGACTTCACAAGGAAGTCTTGACTATCTTTTCGCAAGCAAATCGCGGATTTCGGCCAGAAGAACCTCATTTGCAGGCGGTGCTGCTGGCGCTTCTTCTTCAGCTTTTTTCGCTTTGTTCATACCTTTGATGATCATGAACAGGACCCAAGCTAGGATCGCAAAAGCAATGATAGCATTGATGAAAGAACCATAGCTAATTGCAGCTCCGCCAACGCCGTCGACGGCCTCTGATAGGACAATTTTCTTGTCGCTAAAATCTACACCGCCGCTGAAATGGCCTACCACTGGCATAATAACGTCTTCGATAAGTGATTTGATCACTGTACCGAAAGCGCCGCCCATGATGATGCCAACAGCCATGTCTAACATGCTGCCCTTCATCGCAAATTCTTTAAATTCTGATATCATTCCCATGATAAATATCCTTTGATAAGATTACGTCGACCCCCCGCCGACGAACGTCTCCCTCTCGCATGTGTCGATAGGTCACGTCAATATGGTTAATTTGGCCCTGCAGAGCCTTTAACATACGTAAAAATGGTTTAATCACGGTTCTTTTCGAAGCCTGAGTTAAGGAGTTTTCATGCGCTATTTACACACGATGTTGCGCGTCAGCGATTTGGACGCGGCCTTAAATTTTTATTGTACGGGCCTGGGTTTGATCGAAGTTCGGCGAAATGCGCATGAAAAGGGGCGCTTTACATTAGTTTTTTTGGCAGCCCCAGCGGATGCCGATAAGGCGAAGGCTGATATGGCGCCCTTGATTGAGCTGACATATAATTGGCCTGATGCCGACGGGACGCAGGAAGTTTTGTCTGGCGGCCGAAGTTTTGGGCATCTTGCCTATCAAGTCGACAATATTTACGCCACTTGTGAGCATCTGCAAACACAGGGCGTTACGATATTACGTCCGCCGCGCGACGGCAAAATGGCCTTCATCCGTAGCCCTGATGGGGCCTCCGTAGAATTGTTGCAGGCGGGAGAAAAATTGCCGCCACAAGAGCCTTGGGCGTCAATGCAAAATACAGGCGAGTGGTAGTGCGGTGAACCAGATAACCGCAATTGCGGGCAAAACGGTCTGACGGTTTCCTAAGTTATTTCGACGGTTTAGGCCTTCGCGGCGTCGTCTATCCGCTTGCGAAGCTCTTTGCCTGTACGGAAAAACGGAACATGTTTGGCGGGTACATGGACGGTTTCACCTGTACGCGGGTTACGCCCAACGCGCGGGTCACGTTTGCGGACAGAAAAAGCGCCGAAACCTCGGAGCTCTACGCGCGCTCCCGCTTCTAAAGCTTGTGAAACTGTTTCCAGCACGACGCTCACAAGGCGTTCCATATCCCGGCGCGTCAAGTGAGGATTTTCTTCGTGAAGCGTGTCTATGAGTTCAGATCTAAGCATATCGCCTTAAATCAGCTCGTCCCTTGTGACGTCAATGATAAATCGAAAATTTGGCGAAAAAAAGCCCCTGAAACAGGAGCTTCTATGGTTAATAGAGTGTTTATGGAACAAATTTTATGCCCCAATAGTGTGAGCTTAGTTATCACCCTTAAGTGCGGCGCCCAAGATATCACCCAATGAGGCACCAGAGTCAGCTGAGCCATATTGTTCGACGGCTTCTTTTTCCTCGGCAATTTCCAGAGCCTTGATTGACAGCTGATAGTCATTACGCGCGCGGTTGGCACGGGTGATCATCGCGTCGACCTTATCCCCAACAGCGAAACGCTCTGGACGCTGCTCAGAGCGTTCACGAGAGAGGTCGCCTTTGCGGATGAAGGCTTTGACATCGTTTTCCTCGCCAAATGTCACGTCCAAGCCAGCAGGCTGAACATTCACAATTGTACAAGTGACAGTCGCGCCGCGGTTCGCACCGGCCGCGCCAGCTGGCGCTGAGTCTTTAGTAAGTTGCTTAATACCCAAAGAAATACGTTCTTTTTCGATATCGACTTCAAGGATTTTGGCTTCAACAGTGTCGCCTTTTTTGTAATCCTTTAGGGCTTCCTCGCCAGATTTGTCCCAAGACAAGTCTGAAAGATGGGCCATGCCGTCGATTTCGCCGTCTAGGCCGATGAATAGACCAAACTCTGTGATAGAGCGAACTTCGCCTGAGACAGTTGAACCGAGTGGGAAGCGTTCGGAGAAATCGTCCCATGGGTTGCTCTGAACTTGCTTAATACCCAGTGAGATACGGCGCTTCTCTTGGTCGACATCGAGAACTTCGACTTCGATTTGCTGAGAGGTAGAGACGATCTTGCCTGGGTGGATGTTCTTCTTTGTCCAAGACATTTCGGAAACGTGAACCAGACCTTCGACGCCTTCTTCCAGCTCGATGAATGCACCGTAATCGGCGATATTCGTGACTGTACCTGTGTGGCGTGTACCCGGTGTGTATTTCGCGGCAGCTGCATTCCACGGATCTTCGTGAAGTTGCTTCATGCCGAGGCTGATGCGCTGCGTATCAGGATTGATGCGGATAATCTTGACCTGAACCGTATCACCGACGTTGAGGACTTGGCTCGGGTGTGAGACGCGGCGCCAAGACATGTCTGTGACATGCAAGAGGCCGTCAATGCCGCCGAGGTCAACGAAGGCACCGTAATCAGTGATGTTCTTGACTACGCCTTCGCGTGTTTCGCCTTCTTTGAGCTGGCTGACAAGCTCTGCACGTTGTTCTGCGCGCGATTCTTCGAGGATAGCGCGGCGAGAGACCACGATATTACCGCGTGCGCGGTCCATTTTCAAAATCATGAAAGGTTGAGTTTGACCCATGAGCGGACCAATGTCGCGAACAGGACGGATATCAACCTGTGATCCCGGCAAGAAGGCACTGATGCCGCCAAGATCAACCGTGAAGCCACCTTTTACGCGGCCAACGATTTCGCCATTAACAGGCTCTTCTTTTTCGAAGAATGTGTGCATTTTGATCCAAGCTTCTTCGCGGCGCGCTTTATCGCGGGAAAGAACGGCTTGGCCGAGCGCGTTTTCGATACGCTCAAGATAGATATCAACAGTGTCGCCGACTTTTGGCATTGTGTCTTCACCCGGAGTGAAAAATTCACGCGCATCGATGCGGCCTTCTGTTTTTAGACCAACGTCAACAATGACGATGTCTTTTTCAATGCCAGTGACAAGGCCGGAAACGACTTTGCCTTCTTGCATTGGGGATGCCTCAATGGCGGCTTCGAACATGGATGCAAAATCATCCGTGGTGGGGTTCATAGATTCGGACATGTAGGGGAGGTGCTCCAACAAATAGGTCCTGCCAATCGCGTGTCCCCTCATTGGGACGATAGGTGCGATGGACTAGCTCGGCCAATCCGAGCGTATCGTGGTGAGGTGCGAAGACGGTGGAGTGCCAATCTTCAAACTCGCGCGGCCTATAGGGGAGGGTTTGTCAGGATGCAAGCGAAGAGGTGAGATGGATTGCGCGGCTTGGGATTTCGTTCACGATTATGTTTGGACGGGAAGGCTGGACATAGCGCCTGCAGACCCGCATTCCCTCTCGCACGATTGAAAATCCCTAATTTTTGAAAAGGAAAAACGATGATTGGATATACAACCCTCGGCGTAAAAGACATGGACGCCGCGAAAAAATTCTATTCAGAACTCTTGGATGCTAAGGTTTTGGTGGATGTCGGCCGGTTGGCCATGATTGGCAAATCAATGGGAGAGCCCATGATTTCTGTTTGCGTCCCGTACAATGAAGAGGACCCCCATCCAGGTAACGGGAATATGGTAGCGTTTCGCGGTGGCTCTCGGGAAGGTGCGGACGCGCTTTACAACAAAGCGATGGCTTTGGGCGCGACCTGCGATGGTGCCCCAGGTTCCCGTATAGAGGGCCAATTCTACGGTGCCTATGTGAAGGACCCAGACGGCAATAAGCTTTGCTTTTTTGATTTTAGCTAAGGCTGATTGCTTCGAACCCAGACTAAATCACTTCCTGTTGCAGATCTGTCTGCAACAGACTCGCTTTTCACTCGATTTGGGCCTAATCGGTAGCCATGCGGTTTGGTGAACATTTTCTGGAGGAGCTTAAGGCGCGTGTTCGGCCGTCTGATGTCGTTGGTCGTCATGTGAAACTGAAACGACAAGGCCGCGAGTTTGCTGGCCTGTCCCCTTTTACAAATGAAAAAACACCGAG
>CALLBD010000052.1 GCA_938001915.1 uncultured Caulobacterales bacterium
AGCGCCATATCCACCGCGCCAATCGCGGCCATCGCCACAGGCCCTCGGCGGAAATAGGCGCCGCGGTATAAATATTGCCAAATGTCTTCGCTTTTGCGCGGGTCCATCCCGAGAAGGCATGGGATGATATAATCTTTCAAATATGCGGCAGGTAAAGTCTCGCGCGTATTCAGCGTCGCGTCCCCCAGACCATAGACACCTTGATCCGTCATAATTTTCAGCGTGACGTAGTTTTTCCCAGGCCCGCCAATAAATATGTCTGCGCTTGTAATTTTCATGCTTTTCCTCAAACAGGGAGATTAGATAGAACCGAGGGAGACGATGAGCAAGGCGATAAAAATATTAGTGCACGGTACAGGCTTTGCGGGGCAAGGTCATGCCGAGGCGTTTCGTTATGCCGGCGCAGAGATTGTGGGCATCGTCGGGCGAACCGAAAGCGTCGTCAAAAAAGTCGCCGCGGATATGGGCATTCCCTATGCGGGATTGGATTGGCAGCAAGCCCTCAAAGACACGCAGCCCGATGCTGTCTCTATCGCGACACCGGGCGGGGCGCATTTTGAGCCAATTAAACAGGCCATTGCACAAGGCTGTCACGTGTTTTGCGACAAGCCCCTAACCGCCGATGGGGAGACTGCCAAAACCCTGTACGAACTCGCACGTGAGAAAAGCGTCAAAACCGCCTTCGCGGCAAGTTTCCGATATATGCCTGAAGTCTTACATGCCAAACGGCTCGTGGCGGAGGGCGTGATTGGGGAGCCGCTGGAGGTCGAATGCATCTCTCATTTTAACCTAGAGCGCGACATCCCCTTTGGCTGGTCCCATCGCCGCGAAGATGGCGGCGGGCGGCTCAATAATAATTTCACCCATAAGCTTTCTATCGTCACATCCGTGATCGGCGAAACAATTCTTTCCGTCATGGGCGAAGTCCGCGATGACATGGGCAAGGCCCCCATTGTCAAAGGCGTGCATAATTTCAAAACCCGCAGAGAGCATATCCCAGAAAACCTCGACGACCCAAATCTTGAGTGGGGCGAGTCCAATGTGGAGTGGTCCTATAATGTGACAGCCAAACTCAAGAGCCCTCATGCGAAAAACCCGGTCTCGGTTCTTTTCAAACATGGGGGCCTGCACCCACGTTTCAATGAAGATTACATCGCCTTTTACGGCAGTCTCGGTACGATTTATATTAAAGGCCACTATGGCAGCGGCCCACTCTATGTCTTTAGGAAATCCAAAACCTGGGAAGAACGTCCCCTTCCCGCCGATATCGCGGCGGACATCCCCGATGTCGACGGCGACACAGAACGCAATTGGGGCTATCTCATCCGTGAATTTGTCAAAGACATAAACGGCGAGCCTGCCGCTCATTATCAGAGCTTCAAAGAGGGCAGTCAGTATCAACAGATAATTGACATTATTCGCAATTCCGATTGCTGGGTGGATGTAACCCATCTGTCATAGGAGACGCCGTGTTTTACGATTATATTGTTATTGCGGGTTACTTCTGCCTCATTCTAGGCATTGGCTTTGTCTTTAAAAACATGGCGGCCAAATCTACGAGTGATTATTTTCGCGGCGGCGGGAAGATGCTCTGGTGGATGGTAGGCTCAACGGCCTTCATGATGCAATTCTCCGCATGGACCTTCACGGGCGCAGCAGGAAAAGCTTTCACAGATGGGTTTGCGGTTTGCTTAGTTTTCTTCGCAAATACATTTTCCTATTTTTGCGGCTGGGCCTATTTCGCCCACCGCTTTCGGCAGATGCGTGTCGACACGCCGACGGAAGGGATCAAGCGCCGCTTTGGACCACACAATGAACTTTTCTTTTCCTGCGCGCTTATCATTTTCACCCTGATTAATGCAGGCATATGGCTGAACGCCTTAGGGGTGTTTTCCAGCGCGGTTTTTGATGCGGATATAAGCGCGACAATTATCGTCATTGGCCTTGCCGTTGTGTTTGTTTCTGTGCTCGCGGGGGCATGGGGGGTTGTGGCCTCGGATTTTGTGCAAACCCTCGTTGTTGCTGTGATTTCCGTTGCCTGCGCGGCAGTGGCTCTGTTCAAAGTTGGCGGACCCGTAAACCTTGTTCAAAACTTCCCAAGCGATTTTATCATGGGTCCAAACATGAATTACGGCCTCTTACTGGTAGGAACATTTATCTTCTTCCTCGCCAAGCAGCTCATTACCATTATGAACCTGCATGACTCCTTTCGCTTTCTAAATGCGAAGGATTCCGCCAATGCCCGAAAGGCTGCGCTTTTAGCCATGGCGCTTATGGGGGTCGGCAGTATTATCTGGTTCATCCCGCCCTGGGCCTCGGCAATCCTATATCCTGACGCGGCGGCCGCCTATCCCGAACTCGGCAGCAAAGCCGCCGATGCCGTCTATTTAGTCTTCGCCAGAAACGCGATGCCCGTCGGGACTGTGGGTCTCCTTCTGGCGGGATTATTTGCCGCGTCGATGTCATCGATGGATTCAGCCCTAAATAAAAACTCAGGTATTTTTGTGCGGAGTATTTATCAGCCCTATCTTGAGAAGAAGAACAAACAAGTCAGCGATAAACATCTTCTAAATTTGAGCCGCGGGCTAAGTCTCGCCAGCGGGATTATCGTCATCATCATGGCCCTATATTTTAAGTCCCTCAAAGAACTCAGCCTATTTGACCTCATGATGTCGCTTTCCGCGATGATACAAGTGCCCATTCTCATCCCGCTTATTGCCGGTATTATTGTCAAGAAAACACCCGCTTGGGCCCCTTGGGTCACCGTCTTATTAGGGCTCTTTATTTCTTGGTTTATGAAAACCCAATTCACCCCTGCCGTCGCCGCGAATCTGATGGGGCTGGAGCCCTTCACGAAACGCGAAGCCACAGATATGAACCTCATCATGACGATAGGTGCGCAAGTGTTTATCACGGCGGGATTTTTCTGCGCGACGTCTCTGTTTTACAAAGAGGCGAAAGATAAAAATTTAGAAGAAACCCAGCGCTTCTTTGAGGATTTAAAAACCCCCGTTATCGCGGGAAATGACCAAGATCTGTATGATCGCCAGCAGCGCAGCAAGCTTGGCGCGATGGTCACCATTATGGGCATTGGTGTCGCTCTCATGACGCTCATTCCAAACCCCCTGTGGGGGCGTGTTATCTTTGCGGGCTGCGCCGTAATCTTGCTGCTCATCGGCATGTTCCTAAAAACAAGCGCAGGACGGCACATGCTGCGCGGCAATTAAGAGGTTCGAGATGAAACGCATTTTAAATCACATCGTCGGTTTCTTTGCCGCTGTCCTTTTAGCTGCGGCGTGTTCGCCGAAAAGCGCGCCCAGCACCGTCACACTGACCCACGGCATTGATGCGTCCGCGGGCGGGGATGAGGCCTATATAGTCGAGATAGACAACGCGACGTTTTACCTTGAAAAATCAGGCGGCGGCCTCTCCTCTATGCTTGATAGAGACGGCGTGGATTGGCTCGGTTTCCACAAAAGGCCCGGCAGCGCACATAAGGGCGAATATCGCGGATTTCCCAATGCCATCCACAAACAGGACGGCAGTTATTTCCACGCGATGAATGCCAAAACGGACCCGTCCTCATCCGTTGTTGCCATCGATACACCCGGCCATATCCAGATTATTTTCACATCAGAAAATCAGCAATGGGAAGGTCAATGGGACTTTTACCCTTACCGCTTAGATTTTACCATGAGCCGCATCAGCCCGGGATATAAATATTGGGTGCAATATGAGGGCGTCCCCGGCGGCGAAATGGACCGCTCCGATTTTCGCTATTCCTCGGCGGACAATGAGCGGCACCTAATAGATACAGAATTTATTGGCGACCTGCCCTCGCCTGAGTGGATGGCCTTTGGCGATGAAAACTCACCGCGTATGATTTACTTACTCCACCACGGCGACGACGCCCATCCCGATGATTATGTCAGCCGCCCCGACATGACAGTCTTAGGCTTTGGCCGCCGCAATAAAGACAAATTCCTAACCACCCCGCAAACCTTCTCGCTAGGCTTTGTAGAGACGACGGAGTATGAAGCGGTTAAGGCCCATATTTCGGGGATAGA
>CALLBD010000053.1 GCA_938001915.1 uncultured Caulobacterales bacterium
ACCGGTCATCAAAACTGTTAATCCAGCCCCAATAACTGTGTCCTCTGCGCTCGCAATTACGTCTGAAACCGCAGGCGAGCCGCCAAACTCAACAAAGGTTGGGCCCGTTCCAAATCCATTATTTTCATTGTGATTAAATTGCAGTTGTCCCTGCACTTGCAGAGTTTGAACGCCCTCATCGACATCCAAGATGCCATCATTGTCATCATCAATATCGATTTCATCGACGACGCCGTCGCCATCTGTGTCGAGACCGAGCGCGTCACGGAAATCAACATCGGCTGTTAGTGGTACGCCGCCGCTGGCATCGCCGTCACTATCAGGTAAGGCCAAGGCGCCTGCCGCAAGGCTTTCATTGACATCATACCCGTCATCAGTGGCTGTGCCATTCTGCGTGTCAAACACATCAAATAGACCATCACCATCCGCGTCAGTCGCAGCGGTAGATAGACCTGTAGCCGTACCTGTTAGGCCAGCTTCAACCGTATCATTCCCGCCTTCATTATCGGAGTCAGTATCGAGGTAATCAGCATCGCCGTCATTATCTGTATCAACAGGGGTAAGGCCATTTGTAACGACATAAGCGGAGTTCAAGCCATTATTAGACGCAAGTGTCGCGGCATCGTCAGCATTTGGCGCAATGTAGCCAACTGTTGTCTGCGCTTCGATATTATCTGTGATGCCGTCATTATCGGTGTCGATATCAAGGCGGTCTATGATGCCATCAGAGTCAGTATCTCGACCACCAAGTAATTGTGCGAAGGAAATAACAAAGCCATCAGTCGCCTGCGGTGTTAATACCTCGCGAACAATACGAAGCGATGTAAAGCTGCCTTCCAAACGGAAAATACCAGAAGCTGAATTTCCATTACTAAATGTAGCAGGATTAACATCGCTAATAGTATTACCTGAAACCCGGGTATCATCCGTAGCATCAACAATTGAGACATTTACGGGGTTGCCGTCTTGGTCGAAAATCGAGAATGTATGGAAATCTATATTTAACCCAGCAAGATGAACAACACCATCAATTCCATCGGGGAACTCTACGGTGAATGACCTTTGATCGCCTGCATTACCTGGTGAAGTGACCATTACAGGCCCACCGGGGAAAGTTTCTCCTAGAGCGAAATCAGAAAAAGACGCTCCTGATCTGGATGTGGTAGGTGTCGCGTCGAAGACACTTGCACCATTAAAATTGCTTAGAGTGGAACTTAACGCTGTAAAGGTTGACTGAAGCTCTTCAACCGTATCCAAAATACCATCATTATCATCATCGACGTCAATGTCATCTGTTACACCATCGCCATCCGTGTCTATTGCGCCCACATTTAAATCGGCAGGGTCAAACACAACTGTTGCCGTAGCGATATTGGAGTCAAATTCGCCGTCATTTAGGGTGAACGTAAACGCGCGATTTGTGTTAATCACGGCATCATTATTATCATAGGCAATGGCGCGAATAAGGGCGCTCGCCTCGGCCGTTGTCATAGCTGCGCCGTCCTGACGCGCGAAGGAATAGACCCCGTTCATTGAGTCGATTGTTGCCGTATAATTGGCGGAATTAAAGAAGAAGCCTTGCGGGAAAGCGCCTGATGTTGGTTGATATTGGAAAGTCGTGTTTGTGCTACCATCAGAATTTAGCACTAAAATAGATTCCTGATTGGCGACGGCCAAATCACTGACGTCCAGTGTCAAGTTCACAATCTCTTGGCCGTCTAAATCTTCGCCAATTGCGTCTGCATTAGCCAAGCGCACAGGCGTGCTTGCCGCCGGGTCAAAGAAGACTGCCGTATCTGTTGTCGCACTATCCACGACATTTAAATCAATCGTGGGCGCTACGGGCCAGTCAAATGTAGCTGTGGCTTGGCTTTGCTCACCATTTTGGTTTTGAACAACATAGTCAAACGTGACGAATCGCGTCGTTGGGTTACTTGGTCCTGTGACATTAAATGTTCCATCGGCCAATAATTCTACACCTAAACCAGAAGTCAGTTCGACCGGCTCGTCAATCGTTAGAGAGATAAGCTCACTTGGATTAGCGGGATCAATAATCGCTACAAGCTCAGAACCTTCAGCATCATTTTCGAGTAAATCCACATTGATTGTTTCCCCCGAGTGAATTTCAAATGGGCCATCGTCAGAAGCGGCATTCGTGTCAGAGTCGGAGGTGGTCGAAAGCTGTATCAGGCTATAATTTTTGCCGCCATCATCTATTAAACGCGTGTGAGTATCGCTTTTGTCTATCTCCTCATCCGCCGCATTAAGCGCATTAATTAGATCTTCGGATTGAAGATTCTCACCTCGGGGGGAGACAGCCACACTTCCCTCAAATAGCGCCGCCATATCATCGGCTACATTTTGAGTATCGAGCACCTCCATAGCGACGTCGACGCCCGTAACAAATCCCGCAGCATCCAATAGAATACGAGGTTCAAGCGCACGAAGTCCTAATCGGGAGGTGCTGTTCTTAAGTTTGCTTGAGAGCGGCTTTTTATTTTGGTCGGTCATGGTTCAACTCTTCAAATTCGATTCGACGATTGTGGATTTAAGCCCCACCTGCTCTTCGAGAGGGGATCTGATTGAAGAGCAGGTGGGTAGAGGCGGCGCACAAAGTAAGTCGCGCGCCGCGCAAAACATGTTTGCCATTTGATCGAGTTGCGAAACGCGCCAGCTAAGTCCATCACGCGATGGCACTGGAACTTTCGGAACATGCAAACGGCGAAAGCGGTCTAAGTTCCCGGTTTTTTGGACCTTTCTGTCCAAAGAACTCTGAGGTCCTCTGCAATGGTTTTTAGGTCTTCGCTGCCATCTATTGCGGTCGAGTAGGGATCATATCCCAGCGCCGTATAAATATGAGCCGAGGCCTCAGCCATTTCGGCCATTACCGCATCTCGGCGCGCTTCAGATAAAATACCATTCATACGTTCACGTACGAGCGTTTGTTTCGACGCAGAGGAGGCGCGCGCCAAAGATTCGACTTGGCCAAGAATATCACCTTGGACCATAGCGCCGTCACTGGCTGTCATATAGGCCTGCGTTAAGCTCTCATATCGACTACGCGCGACGCCAACTTGCGTCATCACAGCCATAGCCGTCGCAAGGCCTCTGGCCTTTTCTAATTCATGACGCGCTTTAGCTTTCTTCTCTCTCTTCCCGGTTGCGAATACATTTAGCAAATTCCAACTCGCACGCGCGCCATATCCGGCCCAATCGCTGTTGAAGAGAAAGTCATTTGAGGATGAGTCTATACCAACGAACCCTTCAATGGAGGGAAGCGCTTCTAATGTCGCTTTCTTGATCTCTTTTTCGCTAATTCTCTGTGTATATATGTTTTCACGAATTTCGGGACGATTGCGAAGCGCTTCGTCAATCATGTCCTCATAACTCATGCTAAGCCGTGTTGGGCGCGGCATTTCCGCAGGGACTTGTAAACTATATTTCTGGTCTGGTGTTAGTCCCATCAAAGACGCAAGTTCCATTTTGGCCACTTGCATTTCGCGTGCTAGCCGATTGGCTTGCCCTTGAATGTCATTTAATTCGCGCTGATAGGATAGAGCCGGCATAGGTGCGGTGCGGCGAAGCGCAAATTGCTCCCGCGATGTTTGGAAGGCGGTTGTTACTTCATTTTCCAAAGCTGAAAGCCTTGTCGTGAGCCTTTCGGCGGATACCGCGCGATAATAGGCGCGATGTACATCTTCCATAATTTGGATAACGGCTTTTCGGCGGCGCTCTTCTTGAATGAGAGCTTCATTGGCCAATTGCTTTGATCTAATTTTTGAAAGACCAAAGTCGAGAATGTTCCAAGTCGCCGTTAAATCTCCAGTATAGACATCACGCTCTGTTGAGGTTGAAGGCTCTAGGGATTCTCGGCCCGATAAAAGCGAAAGGGATCGTGCACCCGCTTCATTTGATCGGCCATAATATTGCCCATTTGCGACAACGCGTGGTAACATGTCCCAACGAGATACCTCATAATCGGCATTGGCAAGATCAGCTTCCATCATAGAAACGCGATGATTCAGATTAAATTTCAAAGCCCGCGCCATTGCCTCATATAAAGAGATGGATTGGGTAATCGGAGCTTGAAGATTTTGGATTTCTGCCTTGGCTTCAGCCGTGAATTTTGCAGCCTCAGCGTCAGACACTCGGGGCACGGTTGTAGAGCAGCCCGTCAGTATTACAGCCGCGCCGCATACTAAACTCATAATTAGTTTTCTCATTGAATTCTCCATAATACCATTCCAGGTTGCATTATGGATAAATTTTGAATTATTAGTTAAAAATCCCGCTTAGGTAGCATTTTGCCACTCGATACGCTGGAAAATTATTAGGGTTATCTTCCCCTGTCTCTTTATGTGGGCCTGAAAATTTTGACTTCAAATAAAACTTTTGATTGTTTTTAAAGCAAATTTAACGCTTAATATGCAATTATTGATTGTGTAAATTCGAGCAGGTTTAATCATGTCATCTTTCATTCAAACAGCTATTTCCTCTTTGGTTTTGGTCACATTTTCGACCTCGAGCTATGCGCTGGAGATTGCAGGAAAATCCCTCGGGGAAGCGAACACATCTGCAGCAGATATGTCTGCTCGCGGCGTTCTAGTCGCGGGACAATCCGCCGATATCGCCGCAGGTATGACAGGCCGATTGACCTCTGCGCCTTTTAAATCGGGGCAATATGTAAAACGCGGGGCCATCCTTGCGGAATTTGACTGCAACCGACAGAGAGCAGAGCTCAAATCAAGGCGCGCTGCCCATGCAACCCAATCCCTGAGACATGATAATCAAGCCGAGCTTTTAAAAATGGGAGCCGCTGGCGCTCTCGATGTTTCGATTGCTCGCTCAGAGCGCGATCAAATTGCTGCTGAAGTCTCTGCGCTTGAAATAGCGATGAAAGACTGCGCAGTTTCAGCGCCTTTTCCTGGGTTTGTTACCGCCAAACATATAGAGGCGCATGAAACCGCCCAAGCGGGCCAGCCTCTCTATTCCCTAGACCGGGCGGGAACCACAGAGGTTTCCGTTATCGCCCCCTCGGATTGGGCGGGATGGGTGAAAGAAGGCGCAAGGTTCACTTTTAAGGTTGATGAAACGGGTGATTCCATCTCTGCGAGAGTTCAGCGCCTATCCGCCGTCGTGGACCCTGTCAGCCAAACCATAGAAATCACCGCTCGCCTAAACGGTAAGCATAAAGGCCGCCCCGGCATGAGCGGCGTTGCCCTATTTGAGAAAAAATAGGCCATGGCAAATCCGCTCAAATCAAATATAAAACTCCCGGCAAACGCGAAACGGGCGCGCCCATCTATTCTCGAAACGCTCATACGCCTTGAGGGAGAAGCGATTGCAGCCAAAGACTCCCTATCTTTGCAACACTTAGCCGTTAACAAACCGAGAGATTTGCTAAATTGCGGACATGTTTTTTGGGTCTCACGAGCTGGACGACATATAAAAATATTAGCCGTTACAGGCCAAGAGCAGATGGAACGCCATACACCTTTCGGGCAATGGCTTACCCATGAGCTGCAAACTCGCGCGCGAAAAGGCGAGCTAAACGCGGCAGCTGAGTGGCAATTTGAGTCCCGCCGTGAGAGCGACGCGATCACCTATCCGTTTTCTCATGCACATTTTGCGCCCTTTGCGCCAAATCCGAAAGCGGGCGGATTATTGTTTACATTCTCGGAGCCGCCCTCGCCCACACATGGGCCCATAATGGCGCGCTTGGGCGAAATATATGGTCTCGTGCATGCGGCGCGGCGCGGCGCGAAACGCGCGCGTATGACACCCCGTAAACGCCGAATTTTCTATGGCGCGAGTTTAGCCATGGGCCTAATTGGCCTCATCCCTATCCCCATGACGACATTGGCGCCTGCGGAGGTCGTGGCTGACGCGCCCTTTATATTATCAGCGGAATTTGATGGCGTTATCAAAGAAATACTTATTCCCCCCAACGCGCAAGTGAAAGCTGGCGACCCATTGGTTCAACTCGACGACGTTACGCTTAGAAATGAGCTTATTCTCGCCAATAAAGACTTAAAACTCGCTCAAGTCCGCCGGCGAATGGCAGGGCTACGCGCCTTTGTAGATACAGAGGCCAAACGTGAGATGGCGGTTGCCGATGCCGAAGCCGAACTCGCGACAGCGCGCCGCGATTACGCACAAGAGCGCCTCAATAAAACAGTCCTGCGTGCCCCGCGAGATGGCCTCGCATTATTTTCAGATGTGTCTGAGCTGACGGGACGCCCCGTCAGCAACGGTGAAGCCATTCTCAGAATTGCGGACCCCAACCGCGTACTCCTACGCTTACACGCCCCGCTAACGCATGGCGAAGCCTTGCAGGAGGGTGCACGTGTCCGAATGTTCTTGGACACAGACCCCATCGCGCCCTTGGAAGCCAAGCTAACAAGAGCCAGTTACCGCGCCTCCACCACACCAGAAGGCGGTATGGCTTTTGATGCCTATGCAGCCCTTGAAAAAGACGACATCCCACGCATCGGCGCGCGCGGCGTTGCCAAAATCTATGGTGAGAAAGCGCCGATTGCCTATTTTCTCGCGAGACGCCCTTTGACCTTGGCCCGCCAAATGACAGGCCTCTAAAACATGCAAGCTGCGGCGACAGAACCCGCACCAGCCTTGCCTGCTCTCAGACAGGAATTGCGGCTTGAACGCGACCATGTTCTCAATAGATGGTTACTGCACGATCCTATCCGCGGGCGATTTCACGCGATTGGCGCCCGTGCCTTTAAGGCACTCTCTCGGTGGGTGCCAATTTCCCCAGACGCATTTCTTGCGCAGCTCAATCAGTCCGATCCGAGCCTAAATTTCACACAGGAAGATTTGCAAGGCCTCACCCAATTTTTGCTCGCTGAAAAATTGGTCGATTTCAAAGGCGGCCAGGACACGGAACGTCTCGCTACCCATGAGGCCGCCATGCGAAAGCCTTGGCACGAACAACTTATTCATAAATATCTATTCTTCAGAATTCCGCTTTGGAACCCGCAGGGTTTTTTGAATAAAACAGGGCCTGCTATCTCGGCTTGGTTAAAGCCGTCACTTTTCAAAATCATCGCCTGTATTGGTCTTGTCGGTCTATATTTCGCGGTAAGGCAATGGGATAGTTTTATCTCCACATTCTTATATTTCTTCACGCCTCAAGGCTTTGTTTTTTACGGTTTAACCCTTGTTGTCCTCAAGATTTTTCATGAATTGGGACATGCCTATGCCGCGCGGCATTTCGGCGCCAGAGTACCCGTCATTGGCCTAGCCTTTTTGGTGATGTTCCCCATCCTATACACAGACACAACGGATGCCTGGCGCGTTCAAGATAAACGCGCGCGCACCCTAATTAACGGGGCGGGCATAATCGTAGAGCTTTGCATTGCCGCCATTTTTCTTTTTCTCTGGGCCTTTTTACCCGACGGAATTTTTCGCTCCATCGCCTTTTTCGCCGCAACGACCAGTTGGGTCATGAGCCTCTTTGTCAACCTAAACCCCTGGATGCGTTTCGACGGATATTATCTAATTAGCGACATATTGGGGGTGGAGAACTTACAAAAACGCGGTTTCGAAGTGGGCCGATGGGTCATGCGAAATATATTATTTGGTTTGAATGAACCTCTCTCGGAGACTTACCCCCGCAAAGCGATTTTCGGCATGACCGCTTACGCTTGGTCCACTTGGATTTACCGCTTTTTCCTCTTTTTGGGGATCGCCATTCTCGTGCATCACATCTTCCCAAAAGCGATCGGGATAGTGCTGTTCGTCATAGAGATCGCTATTTTTATCGCCATGCCAATCTGGCGAGAAACAAAACATTGGTGGAGCCAACGCATGTCTATTTTGTCTCATACTCGCGGCCGCGCAACTCTAGCTGTAACGACCTTAGCTCTTATGGCTTTTGTTCTGCCTTGGCCCTCTACCGTCAGTGCACCTGCCCTTATTCGTCCCGCCAATGACACACAGCTCTTTCCACCAATCGGCGCTCAAGTTCAAAATATTCACGTTTCGAATGGCCAGCACGTGCAGGCTGGCGACATACTGGTTACCTTGGAATCTTCAGCTTTAGTGCATGCAAAAAATATAGCGGTGTTAGAGTTAGACATCGCTCAAGCCAGGTGGACGCAGCGCGCGGCCTCCTTGCAGGACCGGCAACAGGTCGACTTGCTACGGGACGAGTTGGATCAGAAACGAGAGGCCTTGAAGTCGGTAACGCGAGAACTAGATCGCCTCACCTTACGCGCACCGCATAGGGGTGTGATTTCGGATATGCCAGATAGTCTGCGCATTGGTATGCATGTCCAAATCCCGTCGCCCCTGCTGCGGGTATCCGATCCGACTGACGTGGAGCTAATTGCCCTACCCTCCGAACGTCAAGCTGACAGACTTGCGCGCGGGACAGGATTTGTGTTCATTAGCGATCAAGCGGGCCAAACGAAACGACAGGGCCGCCTCGCGCAGCTCTCGCCCACAGCGGATATTTATGTCACCGAACCCGTTTTAACCGTATTGGGCGGCGGACCGATTGCCGTGATAGAAGATGATCAGGGCCGCGCGGTTGCAGATATCCCCGTCTTCAAAGTCTCAGGCACGCTGACAGATGAAGTCTTGCTGCGTGAAGAGCGCGGCGTCGTCAGAATAGAGGCCACGCCTCGCAGCGCCGCCCGTACTGTTTGGAATTCGGCAGCCGGAATTTTATTGCGCGAAACAGATTTCTAAGCTCGCTACGGACTTGGTGTTTTATCAAAATCTATTGGCCCTAACCTTCTACGGTTAGGTCGTAACAACTATCCCCGCGCCGCGAGAAGGTGCCGGAAACATTCCGGCTATCGAAGGCTTCAATGATATAGTCCCCCGCCTCTAAATGGCCTTGAAACAAATCTTGATTTTCAGCTGAATTAATCACGCTATGCATTAACTCGCCTGACCGCCAAATATTAAAGTCAGGATCTCGGTCTTCTCTTCCGCTCACCTTCACAACCGAAATTGTGACCTCCATATCTTGCGGCAGAGACACAAAGGTAAAATCACGGTTGCCTAATTTATTAAAAATGCCCGCATCATCCAGAGAGCAAAACTGGACAGCTCCCTCATTTACTCTCACTTCTTTATAAACGGGCAATGCCGTTCGGATAGCGCCGTTGTTTGATTCTCCGCTACCATTCGCGCCAACACCAGAAATGGAATGGGCTTCGAGGAGAGCGTCGACCTCGGACGGCACAAGACTATCGTCTTCCCGCAAGGCATCGGCAAAAGCGAAAATTGTCGTGAAAGCTGACGAGCTCTTATAAGCCTCATCTCTAAGGACGTTGTAAAGCGGCGTGAGGCCCGCCGCGATATCAACCGTTCCATTGGACTGGCTTTCAAAGATTTCGTAGATAATGGACCCAATGGAAGCTTCTGTATACCAGCCTGGTTGGTTTATTTCCTCTGCTTCCACATCATAGGAAAATACGGTCCCTTGTTCCCGGCCAGAGCTGTCGCGGTAGACGGGGTCTCCTGTTATAATCGCGGATAGAGCGTTCCCCCAACCTTCGCTAAAGGCAACCCGGGGGTCGAGGCGATCTCTCAAGGCATGCGGACCGCCAATCGTGTCCGCGCGCGACATTTGATGTTCAAAATAATGTCCCCATTCATGAAGAATAATATGAGGATCATATTCATCCGTATCGACATTTTCATGCCCCAGAATAAATATTTCTCCCCCACCCCCATCTCTGTGATAGGCGGAACTCCCTATATTCCCCTCTGAAGTATTGCCAAATATTGGGCGGTTTCGCGTGCTCCAATGAATGTCTAATTCAGGGAACTGGATATTCGGATCAATCTCAGAAAATATGGTCACGGCGGAATAGATATTATCAAGAATGGCGAAAGGCGCGGCGGAGCGCATCTCGCCATAGGATTGTCCCGTCCAGCCATGCGGCGCGTGTAAATCTCGGGTTTGCCGCGCGTTATTACCCGTATTGGCGAGACTGCCTTGCAGGGCATAGAGCGCATCATCTTGGGTGTTGTCCGTGATTTTGACATCCCAACTTGCGGCATTAGTTGATAAAATCTGAGCTTTCACTCTCAGACGCATATCCGTGCCGGAGTCTAAATTTAATCTATATGCGCCAGTTTCATCGGACACGGTTGAGCCCAGAATTTGTTCTGCCGCATCAATGGCCTCTACAACAACCCCGCGAATGGGCAGTTGGACTGTGCGCGTATAATCTAACCCGGATGCGGGACTATGCGGGACCCTGTCATAACTGAGTTTACCCGAAACCACGACCGACCTAACTGGCGGTAATGAAGCGGCAGAGGATTGCGAAGTCGGCGCCGAACTTGTGCTGCCGCCACCCCCACAAGCAGTCAAACTTGCGCAGAGCATTCCAAATATAGCTAATTTGAAAATCCTCACGATCTTGCCCTCTCCACGCGGTGTGAGGAGAGTTGTGCAAGTTAAATGCCATAGCGGGGTTAGAGCCGAAGATTAGTCACCCTAGCGAGTATATGTGGCTTGCCCGTAAGACCTAAGTCTTGGAATAGCGCGAGCTATGTAAGGTTTCAGCTGTGCGAGCCGTCCAAAAAATTCCGCAATGCGACTTTTATGCCATGTGTCTGGATATTTTGAACATGACCTTCAATCGCAGTTATAAAAGCGAGCTGTGTGAAGAAGGCATGGTTTTCCGCATTACACAGGGTGAGGAACGCGCGTAATTTTTTTGCGATATTTGTTTCCGTCACCTGTTCAAAATCGGATTTTTTGGGGTCATTCAAAACGCCCTTTTGTAGCGCGGTTTCAATGAAGACAAACCACGCCGCGAGACAAAATGCAAAATAGGGACTTTCATTCTCCTGACCCAAAGCCAGGTTCAGCGTCGGAAACCATCTTTGCTGGATCTTTTGGGAGCTATCTGTACCGACTTGGAGGTTCGCGTAAGGCAGGCTGGCGTTTTGGAAACGATCGACAACAGCGGCGATATAGCTAGGGCCGTCATATCCCTTTGGCATCCCAGCGTAGGGCAAGACATTCTCATAGAGGGTTTGCCGCATAAATTGGAGAATATCGGGATGGCGCAAGGCCTCATGCACATATTCGTCTCCCGACAAATACCCGAGGGTCGAAACGAGTGTATGCCCTGCATTTAAATAGCCAAGCTTCATCCGTTCAAACGGGACAATGCTCTCGGCGAAATCAGCGCCTACCTTATCAAAATCTGGACGCGCGCCTGCGAAATTCTCTTCAATTATCCATTGGCTGAAATGTTCAGCGGAGACGGGCGCAGCGTCCCGTCTGTCCGTCGCCTGCGCTATTGTTTCGACTAAGGCATCATCCGTCGCAGGGCTCACGCGGTCCACCATGGAGGAGATGAAACTCACATGGCTCTCCGTCCAGGCCAGCGCCGCTTTATCATGTTTGCCGAGCAGGGTTTTCACGCCTTGCGCTAAGAGTTCCCCGCCGCCCGAAATATTATCGCAACACATAATGGTAAGTTTCGCGTCAGGAGTTGCCTTGCACCGCTTGATAAGGCCCTTGGCCAGAAAGCCGTAAATTGTTGAAGGCGAGGTCAGCGACTCCGCCTCAGCTTTCAAAGCAGGCTGTTCGAAATCCACCTCGCCCGATGACAAGTAATAGCCCTTCTCCGTGATGGTCGAGCTGACAATCTGAGTCTTTGGGTTGGCGAGATAGTCAAGAACGGCCTGCGGGGTTTCAGGCGCGACGACTATATTTTTCAGCGCGCCAATAATCCGGTATTTTGTCTGCTCACCTAGCAGCGCCAGCGTGTAGATATAATCCTGCGGCGCAAGCGCATCTCTTACGCCCGCCGAGCGCAAGGACACGCCAGCAATACCCCATTGCAAATTCCCTTTTTCAAGCAAGTCTTCAACGTAAACAGCTTGGTGGGCGCGGTGGAAATTCCCCACACCGAAATGGACAATCCCCACGTCAACCGCGTCTCTGTCATATGAGAAACTTTGGATATTTTCGGGTAAATTTTGGGGTGAAAGCGTTTTCATGACTCTGTCTTATTCATATGAGAGAGCACATCCCAAACAGCGCCCATTGTATGATAATCGGTTTTACCTAAGGGTGATTTCTTGTCGCCCGCCTTTGACCCGTCGCGGTTTCTAACGCGGAACCACGCACCATATTCATGGTCAATCAAATAGGTCCAGCTCCACCGCCAAATCTCAGTATAGTGCTGGCGATAGGCTTCCTCGCCCGTGACGTCATAGAGCCGCCAGGCCGCTGCCAAGCTTTCGGATTGTACCCAGAAATATTTCTCACTCGCGCAGACAGTGCCATCTGGACCTACGCCATAAACAAGCCCGCCATAGGTTTTATCCCATCCCATTTCCATGGCTTGATCAAAGAGCGATTTTGCTTTCGAGACCCATTTTTCATCAGGACGAGCCTCATGTAATATCAGCAGGAGCTTTGCCCATTCCATTTGGTGCCCGGGTTGAAACCCCCAAGGTTTGTAACGGTCATTGGGTTTATCGATATTAAACTCCATATCGACATGCCAATCCGCGTCATAATGTTCCCAAATCTTACCCTCGCTTTGGGACGCCAGCTCAAAGGCGAAACGATGAGCCAGCTGTTCGGCGCGGTCTAAATATCGGGCCTGCCCGCTGACGGCCCATGCCGCGAGCAGCGCTTCGCACATATGCATATTAGCGTTTTGCCCCCGATAATCGGAGAGCGTTGCGAGGCTGGCATCTCGCTCATCAAAATAAGCCCCTCCAGTTTCGTCCCAGAAATATCTCTCAAGAAAATTATAGGTCTCATCAATTATGCGTGCAGCTTCCTGAATACCTGCCTGCAAACAACTTGCGGCGGCGAGCAATACGAAGGCATGACCATAGGCCATGACGCGATTATCGGTAATGACGCCTTTTTCGATTTGCCAGACATAGGCACCATTGGTTTGTTTATGCGCGGTCTGGAGATAGTTTAGTCCCCATTTCGCCCACTCCAAATGCATCGCTTCCCCGTAGAGACGATAGGCCGTCGCATAGTTGAAAACATAGCGACAGGAGGCGACGAGCTGGCGGACATCGGGATCATAGCAACTGCCATCATCCCGGAAACAGCCGTAAAACCCGCCCTCTTTGGCGAAGACGCGGGGGGCATAAAAGGCGAGAGTCGATTGAATATGCCGCTCTAAAAATTCAGAGCTTTCGAAATTTGGAAACTGCTGGGACATTTACTTCTAGGCAAAAACGAGCTGCCAAACCCCTTTAACGGCGATAACCGAAGTAAAGATCGAGAAGAGTAAAATCAGCGCCAAAATTATATTTATCACAGCGCGATTTTTATGCGCGCCCATCACATCTTTGCGGTTCGCGAGATAGAAAATACAGGCCACAGTCATAGGTAAAATCACCGCATTGAGCGCCTGCGAGATAATCATCACCAAGACCGGCCGTGCGCCAAATATAGGCACCACGAGGCCCAGCAGGCTAATCGCGAAAACCATCATGCGATATTTCGGCAAGCTCATATCCCGCTCGGTTTCATTATAATCACAGAGCAGCCAAGGCAGCATCAATATATTCGGAAATTGCGAGGACACACCAGCCGCAATAATCCCCGTCGCAAAGAGCGACATCGCCAGCGGCCCCGCTAGCGGTTCTAGCAGTTCAATCATCTGCGACGCGCGCGACAGGCCCAAACCTTCAGCATGGAGCGTCCCCGCCGCAGCGGCCATGATTGACGCGCTGATGAGGAACATCATGACAACCGCAAATAAAGCATCATTGCGCTGGGTTTTTTCATCTTTCAGCGTCCAGCCCGCTTCTTTCACGAGGGTCGTGCGAATGATGAATAGGCCTGAGAACACCGTGGTCCCCACCATAGACGCAATGACAAGCAAAGCCCCCGCCCCTGCGGTCGCCTCGGTTTGCGGAATGCTGGGAATAAAGCCCGCTACGATATCGCCGGGCGGCGGCATGAGCATGAAGAAATTAATGAGGAAGCAGGCCGACATGACCGCGACAATTACCGCGAGACTGCGGGTAAAAAATTCGGTTTTACCGTTCCAGAAGATGAAGAAGACGAGCGCCGAGAACAGCGCCGCGAACCAAATCGGCGCAATGCCGCCGTTCACGACCGTCTTTGACCATTCAAAGCAAATATCGGCGACAATGCCCATCACGCCCATGACGCTGCCCGCCACGCCGAGCGTGAGCGCGGCGACGAAATATATCCCCACGGCAGGGTGAATATGTTTTTTGAAGGCTTGCAAAGCGGTCTCGCCCGTCACCAGTGTGTAACGCCCATAGAGATTTATCATGACGAAAGTACAGAGGCAGGAGACCAATATCGTCCACAATAGCGTCATGCCATATTCGGCCCCCGCTTTGGCCATGGCCGTGACGCTGCCCGTACCCAAATTAAATCCGAGCAGGAAGATTCCCGGCAAGAAGAGCGCGAGGGTCTTGGCAAATTTCCCTTTGGGCGAGGCGGAAGCTATATCGGTCATATATCCCCTTAGCGGCTTTGCGCAGAGAGCGCGCGAATAACGCCGCGCACTTCGGCAAGGCCCTTCATACGGCCAATCGTGGAATAGCCCGGATTCACTTTCTTGCCGATATCATCCATCATCTGAAAGCCGTGGTCAGGGCGAATGAAAATCTCTTCCCCGCTCTGCCCCGCTTTATTGCGCCGCGTTTCTTCCTCCAGCAATTCTTTGATGACGGCGACCATATCAATATCGCTATCGAGATGGCTGGCCTCATAGAAGGAGCGCTGCTCATTGGGATCTCGGCTGACGCCGCGCAAATGCGAGAAGTGAATTCGCGGCCCAAATTGTTTCGCCATGGCGGGCAAATCATTATCGGGGCGGCTGCTATAGGTCCCGACACAGAGCGTGATGCCATTAGACGGGCTGGGCTGATCTTCGAATAATATTTCCAAATCATCGGCGGTGCAGATAATGCGCGGCAAGCCCAACATATCACGCGGCGGATCGTCGGGATGAATCGCAAGTTTCACGCCGCATTTTTCTGCGCGCGGCAGCACATGGTCGAGGAAAGCATAGAGATTGCGCCGCAGCGCCGCCGCATCTATGGCTTGATATTTCGCCAGCATGGCGCGGAAATCATCGAGGCCATAGGCTTCGGTCATTTTCCCCGGCAGCCCCGCGATAATATTCTCGGTGAGCTGTTGACGCTCGGCGTCGTCCATCGCCTCATAAACGGCTTTGGCCTCGGCAATTTCTGAGTCGCTATATTCCGCTTCCGCGCCCTCGCGTTTCAGGATGAAGAGATCAAAGGCCGCGAATTTCTTCTGATCAAAGCGCAGCGCATAGGCGCCGCTGGGCAGCTTGTAATTCAAATCCGTGCGCGTCCAATCAATGACGGGCATGAAATTATAGCATATCGTCTTAACCCCGCAGGCCGCGAGATTTTCCATGGAGTGCGCCCAGGCCTCGATATATTTTTCACATCCCGGCCGCCCGAGCTTGATGTCTTCATGGACGGGGATGCTCTCGACGACGGTCCAATGCAGCGGGGCCGCATCGGCATTGCCGGCCTCAATCAGCGCCTTATAGGCTTTAATCGCCTCCAGCGGCCAGACCTGCCCTGCGGGAATAGCGTGCAACGCGCTGACAATATCGGTCGCGCCCGTTTGGCGAATATCCGCTATGCTCACCGGGTCCTCTGGACCGAACCATCTCCAAGATTCGCGCATGTCTAATTTCCCAAGTTACGACTCGAGAAGAAGCCTAACCTGTCACATGGCAGGGTGCAAATTTTCAGGGTAGGAATTTAGGGCGCGAGTTTTCTCTACGCGCCAAGATTAAGACATGCGGGAACGCTTGCAGCTCATCATGGAGTCTGCCGAAATCTTATACTCGGGAAGTTAGGACTGCCCGTAAGGTCAGCACTCGCGATGGAGTACCGAAAAAGAAAAAATATTTTACGCAAGTTTGACCTTACGGCAGCAGTTTTTGATGCAACGGTTCGTGCAATTCGCGTCCGCGAAATGCACAAGGTCCCACAGTTAATCCGTTCCGGTCATGCAAATCGTGACATCGCATCATCTGGTTAGGATAATGTGACATGCCCATTCCGAATGTTTCCTACCATTCAAAATAAGCCCCATCTTGCGATGGTCACGAAAGCCCCGGCTAACGCCCAGTGGTCGACTCTCGCCGCAAAAGGTCCGGCACACACTCAGCTCTCACACTAAGCCGCTCAACCCTACCGTCTCTTGGTCCAGCAAGCGAGGCCTCACCTGTCCTATGACCAAAAGAACGAGCCTAGTGTGACATGGGTTTTGGAAGTGAGGATTATGTTTTTTGAAACGGCGGTTTTATGGGGGATTTATGATGATGAAAAAGAGGATGACGCTAATAAACTCCCTATCACCAATCGTCATCCTCGGGTCATTGTTTGGAACCAAACAACGAAGGCTGAGGGTGACGAAAGGGGGAGACAATTTAAGGTCCCTCGTCCCCTCTAACTCGTCTTCACCCTATGTGCTTTCGGTCTTGGGGTTTACTTTTATTGCGGCGATTGCGTACAGCCTTTTGCAGCTCGAATATCCTCAAAGTAAGTTGCCTCTTCAGGAAAGATAGATTGCAAAAAGTCGAGGCGATTTGGCATAATAAGATTAATACTGTTGGTCACATCTTCTGGTAGACGCCCTGGAAAATACTTATCGGTGAACGCAAATATAGCGGACTCGGCGAGATCTTCTGTAACCCTATCCCTTGCGAATTCTGTAATAAACCCTGGGTCCGTCTGTTGCGCATTCGCCCATCTAGGGTCCCCATCCCGATACATATTATCCATCGTGGCGTGAACGCTTTCATGGAAAAGCGTCTCCTCCATATCATTTTCAGACCGCCTAAAAGCCATGTTTTCTTCATAAACGACAAAGAAATGCGCAAGGTCTTCAGCAAATGCAGTAGAATCCCCCGTATGCAAAATAACGTGATTCAAAGTTTCACGCATGAATGTTGGAAGCAAAGCCAATCGCATGGCAATTTCTCCCGCTTCACTTTCTGCTGCAGACTCTGACGAAAAGCGTGCGGTCGCCCAAACTTCAACAGTCGTACCATCGGCGTAATTCGCCTCAAAAATATAAACATTATCTTCAAACAGATTATTCGTGGGCCCACCGGGCATTTCCCTGGTTTCTCGCCCCGTTAAAACCATACAATGTGTTACTGACGCATCAGTCAATTCTATGAAGCTCAAACTATTGGACACGATTGAATTTGGAAAGATTGGATCTGTGTTCACCGCTTCCATAGGCGGCGCAACAACGACTTCCGCTGAAGGCGTTGCTTCTGACTGTGAGTTTGATCCACAGCCCCAAATACAGGCGCTTACTAAAAATAACCCACCAAATTTAACTAACCGCATGATAATCCTTATCATTCTAGAATATTTTTTAGGAACAAATCATTCTGACTACGTTATTACAAAGTTACTTAATTCACGATATCCGTCAAAAGGATGAGTTCCTGATTAGAACACACTATCCATAAATTCAAACACTTGATGTTGCCGATATTTTGAAGGCCCGCAATCACAATAACCATGTCATTCGTTATGATGTCGAATTTGAAAACGAGAAAAAATGGTGCCCAGAAGAGGACTCGAACCTCCACGTCCATACGGACACTAGCACCTGAAGCTAGCGCGTCTACCAATTCCGCCATCTGGGCACGTCATTGGGCGGCGGGATTTAACGGGGCCGAGGGAGAGGGTCAAGCTGCGCCGTTAAATTCTACTGCCCAATATGTTTTGCGCTTTGCGGATAAATCATTCATCAGGCCCCAGCGGCGCCGCATTTTTTCACGCACCCGCAGATTCACCAGCGAGGATTGCCCCGTGGAAAGCCCAGACACAGGTTACACTGCCGCCGGCTCCCGCCTGCCCTTGGCGGACCGTATGAAAGCGGCGACGAAAGCCCTGCATAGCACCGCCGAGAGAACCGGTGTGGTCTCAGACATTCTAAAGGGCAGAATCGAGCGAGAGAGATATGCGCTCTATCTCAGAAATCTTCACGTCATATATGCCGCCCTTGAGCGCGCGCCGAGCGCTGCCGCGCCGCAATCTCTCTCCGCTTTATTAACGGAGGATGTGCGCCGCGCGGGCGCGATGGCGGCGGATCTAGCGGATATGTGCGGGGGGGGCGCCTGGACAGAGCTGCCTATCCTCGCCTCGGCCCGCAGCTACCTCGCGCATATTGAAAGGCTGCATGCGACGCAGCCGAGCGCGCTTATCGGGCATATATATGTGCGCTATTTGGGGGATATGAATGGCGGGCAGGTTTTGGAACGCTTGTTGAAAAGGGCCTTAGACCTCCCGCCCGTGGCGTACCGCTTTTACCGCTTCCCCGCCATTGATGACCTCTCCGCCTTTTGCCGTGAATATCGCGCGCGGTTTAATCGCCTCGGCCTGACGCCTGCGCAAGATAGAAAGATAATCGAGACCGCCGTCAAAGGATTTGAATTTAATATCGCCCTATCAAATGAGGTGTTGTCTCATGAGCTGACCTAGGTCGGAACGCCCTCACCCAGCAGCGGAAAGACGGCTTCCTCGCGGTAGAGATTAGGCCCGCGCTTTTTCGGGTGGCTGGAGATAAGGCTAAATTGATCTACCAAAAAGGGCCGCGTCGACCAATCGGCGAGCCGTTGTTCAAAAGCGATAATCCGCTCGAGCGGGGAACGCGGCTTCATATAGGCCATTGTCACATGGGGCGTATATTTGCGCGCCTCCATCTGCACCTGCGCGCGGCGCGCGGCATGGCGGCAATGTTGATGCAGGCGCGTAAGTTCCTTTGAGGCGGACACCCCCGCCCAAATCGCGTGAGGTTCGGTTTTGCCAAAATGCCCGCCACCTTCGAGATTTAATTCAAAACTACCCATGCGCAGGGTCCCGATTTCCTGATCGAGCAGCTCTGCGTGGTCGGCGTCGACCTCTCCGAAAAAACCGAGCGTAATATGTAGGCGCTCGGCGCTCACCCAGCGCGCGCCAGACACGCCCTTTTGCTCGCGGACAACATCGCCCGCGATTTTTTCTGGAAGGAATATAGCAGCAAATAATTTCATAAGCAGGCAGGCGATTAGCCAACAGGTGAGCGATATTTTTTATGCAAACGCCGCGCTTCGGTTTCCATATCTTTCGTCCAGCTTATCTCATGGGCGTCGATATTTTCCTTGAGCTGCGCCATAGTCGTTGCGCCAAAAATATTAGACGTCACGAAGGCGCGCGATTCCACAAATTTCAGGGCAAATTGCGTCGGGGTCAGACCAAGCGCTCGGGCTGTCGTATTACAGTCTTTGAAAGCCTCTTCAGCCAGCTCATAGCGCCCCAGGAAATTGGGGAAGAGGTCCCAGCGCGAGCCAGCGGGGCGCGTACCGTCATCATATTTCCCCGTCAGCAATCCCATGGCCAGCGGCGAATACGCCAAGAGCCCGACATTTTCCCGCATGGCAATCTCGGCGCGCTCATAATCAAAGCGCCGCGCAATCAGGGAATAAACGCATTGATTGGACACGATACGCGGCCAGCCATGTTTTTCCGCCAGATTCACAAAGGTCATTGTCCCCCAAGCCGATTCATTTGAAACGCCGATATGGCGGATATTCCCCTTTTCGACATGGCGGTTCAGCGCTTCCAAAATATCCTCAAGCGGGACCATGTCCGACGCATCATAATCCTGATAGCTGTGAAAGCCAAAGCCCGGCAAAGCTCGGTCCGGCCAATGCAGTTGATAAAGGTCAATATAGTCGGCCTGTAGGCGTTTTAGCGATTTCTCGACCGCCTCATCAATTTGCGCCGCCGTATGGCGCGTCATGGGCACATCTGGATCGCGCGTCCAAGTCATGGCGGAGCGGCCCGAGACTTTCGAGGCTAAGATATATTTATCGCGGTTCTGACGCGCCTTTATCCATGTGCCAATATAGCTCTCGGTGCGGCCTTGAGTCTCGGCGCGGCCCGGAACGGGGTACATTTCCGCCGCATCAATAAAGTTTATCCCGCGTGAGAGGGCATAATCAAGCTGTTCATGGGCCTCTGATTCTGTGTTTTGCTCGCCCCATGTCATGGTGCCTAAGCAGGCTGAAGTGACCTTAATATCTGTTCGCCCGAGATTTCGGAGTTCCATAAAGCAATCCTAAAGTGTTTTTGAGGTGGTGAGTATTTGTATTCTGTTGCAAAAGCGACTATATAAGAGGAAACGCCGCTGCAACGGCGAAACAAGATATTAAAGGAGATATCATGAACCAATTTAACACAACCAATGTCGGTGCAACCGCACCAACAGATGCGGGGCTCAAATCCTTCATGACGGGAACCTACCGTTACATGATGATGGCCATGGGTGTGACCGCGGTCGTCGCATATTTCTTCGGTCAATATATGATTGCGAACCCTGCAGTCGGTAACTTTATTTTCCAACCCTTTGTTCTATTGGGCTTCGTCATCGCGATTCCTGTTCTCTTCGGTACAATCGGTCACAAGTTACCCTCAATGTCCAAGGGCGGTGTTTTAGCCTTCCTCTTTGGATTTTCTGCCTTCATGGGGATATTTCTATCCGCCGTGACCGTCGCCTATGACCCCCTAATCATTGCGAAAATTTTCTTCATGACAGTGGCCTTATTTGGCGCGCTCTCGCTGTTCGGTTACACAACTCGCACGGATTTGATGCCATATTTGAAATACGCCGCCATCGGCTTCGCGATTTATGTGGTTTACATGGTCGCGTCTGCGTTCTTCCCAGCTATCGCTCCGACAGGTACACTGCAGATGGTCGTCCAAGGCGTCGCGCTTGTTCTCATCTCTGTTATTGCGGCGAGTAAAACGCAGCTGTTGAAGCGGACATATTACTCTGCTGCAGGTGATACAGCTATGTTGGACAAAATGAGTGCTTATGGCGCAGCTATGCTGCTTCTGACATTCATCAACATGTTCCAAATTTTGATGAGCCTATTTGGCCGCGACTAAGCCGAGCCGCATATGATTTTGAAGCCATCCTTCGGGGTGGCTTTTTTTTATGCTAAAATTAAGGCCCCCGCATCTATAGTTAAGACAGAGTTAAGGCCCTTCACCTAACGCTACCTCCCATGCGTATCACCCGCAAAGCCCTAATGAATACTTGCCTCGCAGGGGCGGCTTGCGCCTATCTGACAGGTATGGCTGTGCTGGCGGGATTTGCCGTCTCGGCCAAAGACCTGCCCGACCCAAAAAAGCTCTGGGAAAGCAACCGCCCGGTTTCTGTCCAAATCATTGACCGGAATGGCCGCGATGTTCTCGTGCGCGGCGCTGCGGTTGAACGGCGCGTTGATATCGACGCCCTGCCCTTTCATATTCCCATGACCTTTCTGGCAACAGAGGATGAGCGGTTTCGCAATCACATCGGGATCGACCCGCGCGCCCTACTCCGCGCGACGTGGCAAAATATTCGCGCGAGGCGCTATGTCCAAGGCGGCTCTACGCTAACGCAGCAATTGACCAAGAACATATTTCTCACGCCAGAAAAAACGCTCTCCCGCAAAGCCCAAGAGATGATGCTCGCCGTTTGGATGGAGCGTGACTTCACCAAGGATGAGCTCCTAGAGATGTATCTTTCGCGGATTTATTTCGGCAGCGGTGCCTGGGGCCTAGAAAATGCGAGCTTGCGCTATTTTGACAAACCCGCCGCAGAGCTCTCACTCGCCGAGGCCGCCATGCTTTCGGGCCTATTGCGCGCGCCTTCTTCTTTGAACCCTGTCGCCAATTTTGATCGCGCGGTCCAGCGCCAGCATGTTATTTTGGATTCCATGGACGCTCAAGGCCTGCTTGGCGAAAATATTGCCAACGCCGCCAAAGCGGAAACCCTGACAATTCATAGCCCCAAGGATACTGAAGGCGCGCAATATTTCGTCGATTGGATCTGGGCCGATTTAGAGGCGCGCATCGGCGTGCCAACGCAGGATATCATTGTCCAAACGACTTTGGATATTGATGCGCAAGCTGCCAGCCAAGCCGCCCTTTCAGCGCATCTCGACACGGAGCGCGGCGCGAAACAAGGCGCTGTTATTAGCCTCGACGGTACAGGCGGCGTCAGAGCGCTTGTCGGCGGCCTCGATTACGGCAAAAGTCAATTTAACCGCGCCACCCAAGCCGTGCGGCAACCCGGCTCAGCCTTTAAACCCTTTGTCTATCTCGCGGCCCTGCGCGCAGGAAAATCCCCCTGGGACACGGTAGTTGATACCGCCATCACGATTGAGGATTGGACGCCAGAGAATTTCTCCGAAACACATGCTGGGACGCTCACCCTAAGCCAATCCTTAGCAAAATCCCTCAACACTGTCGCCGTGACCCTCAGCGAAGAGATCGGACGCACGTCGGTGATTGCAACAGCCGAGCAGCTCGGCTTGGACGACTTGAAACCTTACCGCAGCCTTGCCCTTGGCGCGCAAGGACATACGCCACTGGCTATGGCAGAGAGCTATTTGCCGTTTTCTAATTGGGGGGCCAAGCGAGACGCCTATGGCATTATTTCCATCTCCACCGCCGACGGCACCCCGCTTTATGACCGAAACCCGCCGAAAGGCGCTATCGTTCTGAACGCGCAAGAGCTAGCGGATATGAATTACATGCTAACCGAAGCCGTGGAACGCGGCACGGGCCGCCGCGCGCGCGTCGACGGGCATATGATTGCGGGCAAAACGGGTACAACGAATGATTTCCGAGACGCCTGGTTTGTCGGCTATGCCCCTGACCGCGTCACGGCGGTTTGGGTCGGCAATGACGAAAACAAAGAAATGAACCAAGTCACAGGCGGTACCCTGCCTGCCCTGATTTTCCGAGAGACAATGGCCGCGCAATTAAAAGACGCGCCGGCTGCCAAACTCCCTATCTCGACAAAACCCGATTGGGCGAGAAAAGACACGCAGTTGCAGAATCTCCTGTCTCGTTTGGAGGGGCAATTACCATAGCCCTAAAATTCTGCGCCCACTGCATGTAAACTGGGGCCGTTCTTATTTAACCAGCGCTTGGCACTTTTTACATCGTCGAAAATCTGATCGCAGACCGCCCAGAAAGCGGGGCTGTGGTTCATTTCTATCATGTGAGCGCATTCATGGGCGGCGACATATTCGAGGATTTGCGGCGGCGCGCAAATCAGCCGCCAAGAATAGGAGATATGCCCTTCACCGTTTCGCGTAATACAGCTACCCCAGCGGCTTTCTGTATCGCGCACCGAGATCTTCCCGACGCGTTTGCCAAGCTCTGCGGCGTAATGATGCGAGGCAGCTTCTAATTCTGCGCGGGCTTCGCGGATGAGAAAGCGGCGCACGCGGCCCGGGAAGCTTTCAATATCGGGACTAGGTACAACGATTTTTCGGCCCACACGGTCTACCCGCGCCCGCCCGCGTCCTGGCGGATTGACGAGGCGGAAATATTCTCCCTGAAATAAAATCTCTTTGCCCGGCACAAAAGGTTGGGCCGGCGGCAAAGCCTCGAGTTGAACATCAATCCAATCTTTATGTTCCCCTGCAAATTTTCGCGCTTTTGGGAAGGCGCGCAATCCGGGCACCACCACATGGACTTCGCGCGAGCCTGGCTTAACCTTGAGTGAAATCCGCTTGGCGCGCTGGGAGAGAACATAAAGCACACGCGGGTCGGCCCCATCGCGCAACGGAAAATCCACCTTGCTAGGTTGCGCGGGCGTGTTATCGTCTGGTCCTAATATCGTTTTCAGGAAACTGGCCATGTCACTTAACTATTCAACCCTTTTAAAAATCTCCGTCGCGGGATTCGTTTTGATAAGTGTGGGGGCATGTAAGCCCGCAGACAAGGGGCAAGGTGCGTTGAAATCCGAAGGCGTGGCCGCCTTAAACCTTTCAAAGAGCGAAGCCTCAGTATTCGCAAAATATTTTGAAACTGAACCCTGCGAGGTGGATGAGCTCGAAGCGCTCGGCGCGCTGGCAGGTATGGGCATGGGGGAAAATGGGGCGAATGGCCTAAGTTTTGCCTCCCGAAATTTTGCAGAAGGCCTAGTGACCTATCGCGACATCAAACTCGAAAGCGAAGAAAATGACGCCCCAACATTTAGCGCCAAGACAGCCGTCTTTCATTGTCCAAAAATGGGTGACGAAGACCCAGGCTATGACCGGTTAGACCTCTCGGATGTTGTGATAGGGAACCCCGATGCAACATTTACCTTCGGCACGTTGAATATCGCGGGCCCCACAGACGGAGCTGCGGCGGCCATTATCGAAGGCATGTTAGGCACCCAAACAGGGTCAAGGGCTGATGTCGGATTTGAGGCGGTGTCTGTGACCGATGTGACAATGAAGTCTGATGAGGTCTTCGGGTCTTTGGCGTCACTGTCGTGGGGTGAGCAAAGAGATGACGCGGGGCAAGGCAAAATCGACATGACGATTGACGCGCTTGACGTCACTGTCCCAAATCAGACTGGCGGGAAAGATATGACCGTCGACTTTAAAGGCATGAGCGCGCGAAATATGCTTGTTGGGGGTAAGGTTGACCCGACCCAAGCCCTATCGACCAGCGGTATTTTGACAAGCACCTTGAGCAATTTTAGCGCTTTTGAAAAACCCTATGATCAATTGCTTGTAGAGACATTCAAAGTAAAATCTGAAGGCTTCGATATTGATTTCGGCGGGATTGAAGGCAAGACAGAGGAAGACGGCGATGTCATTACAACACGCCAAAGCCTCAAGCCTTCAGTTATTTCCTTCAATGATACATTAGCAAATAACCCAAGCTTTGCGCCGAATTATGAGATTTTAAAATCGCTGGGCTTTGAGACGATAAAACTCTCTGGCAGCTCTGTCACGACGCTGGATAAGAGCGATGACTCCTATACCATTTCTGATGGATTATTTGTGGTCGAAGACGGCTTCGCGCTGAATTTCGAATATTCCGCAGAAGGCATCCAAGACATGGTCGCCAAGGTAAAACAGCAAGCGGAGTCGGACGCAACCCCTGATATTGCAGACCTTTACGGCTCATTGGAACTTCGGAATTTAAGACTAACGTTGGAAGATAACTCCATTGTCGAAAAAGGCCTGAAACTTGCCTCCCAAATGACGGGGCAAAATGAACAAGCCCTCAAGCTCGGATTAGGCGCCGCTGTCTTCTTCGCAGCGGGCGCGGCGAATAATGAGATTCAAGCCGAGGTCTATACGGAGACCGTTGAAGCTTTCGCTGATTTTGTGAAAAATGGGGGAAGTTTGACCATTGAAGCCAACCCGCCCGAGCCTGTCTCTCTTGCCCCGCTTTTGTCTGGCGGCGGCGAAGATATGGACCCCGAGGCGCTCGGATTTTCCGCTTATCAAAGCAATAAAGCTGAGTGAGCGGCGCCCAGACAGGCCGCCCCGCCTGACAGCCGCGCGAGCGCAAACAAAAACGTGACCTCGCCATGCGCGGGTAAGCTCTGTTGTATGGCTTGAAAATTAGCCAATCAACGCGCATATGACACCTAAGACTTCCTCTAACCTTCGGAGCACCACATGAAAGTTCTGGTCCCAGTCAAGCGCGTGCTTGACTATAACGTCAAAGCGCGGGTGAAATCCGACAAGTCTGGCGTTGATCTTTCCAATGTCAAAATGAGTATGAACCCGTTTGACGAAATCGCCGTTGAGGAGGCTGTTCGCCTCCAAGAAGCTGGCACAGCGACAGAGACAATCGTCGTTTCTATTGGTCCTGCAAAGGCGCAAGAAACTATCAGAACGGGCCTCGCTATGGGCATGGACCGCGGTGTGCATGTCCAAACGGATGACGACCTCGAGCCGCTCGCGATTGCTAAAATGCTAAAAGCCGTCGCCGAAGCCGAAGGCGCTGACCTCATTGTTATGGGCAAGCAAGCCATTGACAATGATTATGGCTCAACGGGCGGTATGCTCGCAGCTCTCCTTGATTGGCCGATCGGCTCAGCGGCTAACTCTATCGCGATAGACGGCGGCGCAATCACAGTTGTCAAAGAAATCGACGGAGGTTTGCAGACCGTCAAACTTCAAATGCCCGCCCTCGTTACAGCCGATTTGCGCTTGAACGAGCCGCGCTATGCCTCCCTCCCAAATATCATGAAGGCTAAGAAAAAGCCGATTGAAGCCAAAACGCCAGCCGACCTCGGCGTTGACACAGCGCCGCGCCTCAAGACCCTAAAGGTCACAGAGCCCGCAGCCCGCGAAGCTGGTATTAAAGTTGAGGATGCCGCTCAGCTTGTCGATAAATTGAAAAACGAAGCAGGAGTCATCTAATGGCCATTCTTGTTGTAGCAGAACATGATAATACATCCTTGAAGGATGCTACCCATAAAACCGTCACCGCAGCTACTAAAATGGGCGGCGATATAGATATCCTCGTTGCGGGCAAGGGCATGAAATCTGTCATTGCCGCCGCCGCTAAAATTGACGGCGTTCGCGCGGTCATCGGTGTTGAACATGCCTCGCTCGAGCGTCAGCTTGCCGAAGCGATGGAAACTGTCGTGGTCGGCCTGATGGGCAATTATGACGCTGTCCTCGCCGCAGATACGACAACGCATAAAAACTATATGCCGCGCGTCGCAGCGAAACTTGACGTTCAGCAGATTTCTTCCATCACAGGCGTCGAGAGCACGGATACATTTATACGTCCGATTTATGCAGGTAACGCCATGGCGACCGTCCAGTCTACGGATAGCAAAAAAGTCATCACCGTTCGGACAACCGCCTTTGCGGCGGCTGGCGAAAGCGGGTCAGCCTCTACCTCTGATGCAGATAGTGGGATTGGCGCTTTGAAGTCTGAATTTGTCGGTGAAGAATTGACGAAATCTGATCGTCCAGAGCTTACGGCCGCGAAGACTGTCATTTCTGGCGGACGCGGCATGGGCTCAGGCGAAAACTTCAAATTGCTTGAAGGCATTGCCGATAAGCTCGGCGCAGCGATGGGCGCGTCCCGCGCCGCCGTTGACGCTGGCTTTGTCCCCAATGACTGGCAGGTCGGACAAACTGGCAAATCTGTGGCCCCGCAGCTTTACATCGCCGTTGGCATTTCTGGTGCCATCCAGCATTTGGCCGGCATGAAGGACTCCAAAGTCATTGCAGCCATCAATAAGGATGAAGATGCGCCGATCTTCCAAGTCGCCGATTACGGCCTCGTGGCGGACCTCTTCAAAGCCCTACCGGAGTTTGAAGCTGAGTTGGAAAAAGCGGGCGTTTAAATTCCGCTCAAAATACGAAGTATATATAAAACACCTCGCCTTCGTTAAATCTTAGGCGAGGTTTTTTATTGCCTGGGATTGCTGGAACTCTTTTCCGGCGGCGCATTAAAAAAGCCCCCGCAAGATGGCTCGCGGAGGCTAAATTTTTTGTATGAATTCGCGTTATCAAGGCGCGAATTCATAAGATTAGTTAAGCATGCACGTACCGTTATCTTGCGGGGTTGTACCGGAAGGACAATTTGTTGGCTTCATAGACTCACCTTTTTTCATCATTGTCGCATCAGTCGCGGATGAATGGTCCTTCTTCATCATCACGTCAGCACCTGTAGCAGAAGAATGATCTTTCTTCATCATCGTATCAGCGCCTGTTGCAGAAGAATGATCTTTCTTCATCATCGTGTCAGCGCCTGTTGCAGAAGAATGATCTTTCTTCATCACGTCAGCACCTGTGGCAGAAGAATGATCTTTCTTCATCGTGTCAGCACCTGCCGCAGATGAATGATCTTTCTTCATCACGTCAGCACCTGTTGCAGAGGAATAGTCTTTCGCCGGCGCAGTGGCGTCTTGCTGCGCCAATTTCTCTAGTTCTTTCGCGCGCTTCTTCTCAGCCTTGAGTCGTTTTTTCTCGGCCTTTAAACGCTTTCTTTCAGCTCGCTCTGCCGCACGTTCAGCGCTAGAAACGCTGGAATTTCCATAAGCGCCGGAGGTTGATCCGCCATATGAGGATTGTGCCATTGCAGGCACGGCAACAAAGCTTACGCTTGCAACTGTAAGGGCAGTGAGGATAATACGTTTCATAATGAGTTCCTTTTCTTGGGGTTGACTGAATAGACACGCTCGCAGTGGAAAAGAAAATTCACATAACCCTGAGCGAAATTCACTATTTTGTGAAACCTCCCTTACTTTTCTATATTTCTACATAAGGACTGCTTGGCTGAACAATCACATGCCCACGGTATATTAGTTAAAGTCATATTTACATGATAACCGGTGAGAGATGGCTCTCGTATAAAATCTCCGAATAGGTTAGATAGACATCATGACCCGTACACTCTTCCTGACGACCGCCCTCTTGCTTGCTTCATGCAAAGGGATAGACACGCCATCACCAACAAAAACCACTAGCGGACATATCACCACAACACCCGCGCCAAAAACAGGCATGGTTGCCGCAGCAAACCCGCTGGCAACGCAGGCAGGTCTGGAAGTTTTGCGCGCGGGCGGATCTGCTGTCGATGCCGCAATTGCCGTGCAAGCGACCCTCGGTCTCGTCGAGCCGCAGTCGTCAGGGCTTGGGGGCGGCGCATTTATGGTGCTTTACGATCCGAAAACCGCAAAAGTCTGGGCCTATGATGGACGCGAGGAAGCGCCATCCGGCGCGACGGCAACCATGTTTTTGGACAGCGCGACAGGAAAACCGCGGCGCTATTTTGAGCGTGTAGGGTCTGGCCAATCCACGGGCACACCCGGCGCTATTGTTATGCTCCATCGCGCCCATCAGGATTATGGAAAGTTAAAGTGGGGGGCGCAATTAGAAAGCTCCATTCAGCTTGCCGAAGAGGGCTTTCGCGTTAGCCCCCGCATGGCCAGCCTCATTAAGCGGATGGGAGGATATATCCTCAAAAATGACCCTGATACGCGCGCGTATTTTTTCCAAGAAAATGGCGATCCCATTCCAGAAGGATTTTTACGAGATAATAAGCCTTACGCCGATACGTTGCGCGCTATCGCTGAGAATCCCCGCGCCTTATTAGAGGGCGAGATTGCGGCCGATATCGTGACAAAGATCCAGCAAGACCCATTCCCGGGCAGCTTAACCCTGGCGGATATGGCCAAATATGAGCCCCGCAAAGCTGAAGCCCTATGTACGCCTTACCGCGCGCATATGGTTTGCGGCGCGCAGCCCCCTGCCAGCGGCGGCATTGCCGTGCAGTCCATTTTGGGGACGTTGGAAAATTTCGATATGGCCGCTGCGGGTAATAGCGCGGAAGGCTGGCATCTGTTTGCCGAGGCGAGTTTCCTTGCCTATGCGGACCGAGATAAATATGTCGCTGATAGCGCCTTTGTGGACGTGCCAACACAGCAGATGCTGGACAAAGCTTACCTGAAGAGCCGCGCCGCGCTTATCCGCCGCGATGCGCGAATTGAAAATGTGAAAGCGGGTAATCCAGCCAGTTTTGCGCGCGGGGAAGACGCCACGCCCGATACGCCTGGCACCTCGCATTTCACAGTCGTCGATAAAGATGGATTGACCGTCTCTGTTACCACGACTGTCGAAGGCGCATTTGGCAGCCAGCGCATGGTGCGCGGGTTTCTTTTGAATAATCAGCTCACGGATTTCTCCGCGCGCGATAAAGACGCGGACGGCGTTTTGATTGCCAACCGCGTCGCGCCCGGCAAGCGTCCCCGCAGCTCCATGAGCCCGCATATCGTCTTCGCACCCGATGGCGAGTTTCTCTTCACAACGGGCTCGCCCGGCGGCAATTCGATTATCGCCTATACGGCCAAAACCATTGTCGGCATGATTGATTGGGGCCTGTCCCCGCAAGAGGCGATTGAGCTGCCCAATGTCATCGCGCGCAATGGATCACTGCGTTTGGAAGCGCAAAATTTACGTGATGCGGAAACAGAAGAATTAAACCGAGGCGCAGGTGCAAAAGAGTTTGGCATGTCAGAAGAGATTGTCTCAGCGCTGGAAGGGCTTGGTCATAAAGTTCGCCGCTCGGGAGGCGAAATTTCTGGCTTGCATATAATTTACCGCGAAAAAGACGGGCAACTTATTGGCGGGGCGGACCCGCGCCGCGAAGGCACCGCGGTCGCTCAATAAGTCTATTCCTTTAGGGGGAGCGTTAATAAAAAGCGCGTGCCGCTCGCATCCGAGGACATCAGATTTAAATCTCCGCCTTGGGCTTTGGCCAGTTCTTTCGAGATGGATAATCCAAGACCCGTCGATTTCGTATTCGCATTATGCGCCTGCGCGCTGGAAAAGGCCTGAAAGAGATTATCTTTCGCGCGATCTGGCAGCCCTGGCCCCGTATCTGAAATGCGGAGTTCCGCCAGCCCTTCGCGAATTTCTGTATTGACCTGTAGTTTGCGGTCATCGCCGCCATGGGCAAGCATGGCTTGGGCGGCATTGCGAAAGAGATTGTGGAAAATGCGGTAAGCATGATCCGGATCGGTTTGGACCATAAGGTCCGTCGGAATAAAGTTTCTAAATTTCGTACCGGGGAATTGCGCGATAACATCAGCCGCGGCCTCGCCTGCGGTAAAGGCGATCCGCGTGTCTTGAATTTGCGGGTCAGCCGTCTCGGCTTTAGAGTAAGATAATACATCCTCGGTCAGACCTATTCCGCGCTCCACCGTACGCGTGAGGCGCTCCCCCATACTTGCCATCTTTTCATCTGGGTTCATAGCCAGACGATCGGAGATAAGCAGCGCAGAGGTCAAAACATTGCGCAAATCATGATTGATTTTCGCAACAGCCAATCCAAGACCTGCCAGTCTTTCACGCTGTCGAAACGCAGCCCTCTGCGATTGCTTCATGTCAATAAATTCGCGCTCTAACTGGCCGATTTCATCTTTTCGCTTTGATTGACCTCTCACATTGCGTCGACGCTCTGGGTCTTCCCGGAAAGCCGTCATTTCTTCAGCCAATGTTTTAACCGGACGAATAATCATTGCTGACATCGACCAGTAAATCAAACTTCCCGTCAGAATAGCGATGAAAAGAGACAGCCAAAAAATTCGTTTCAAATAATCAACCAAGGCCATGCGGAGGGTCTTGCGCGGTATGAGGAGTTCTAACGCATCCTGACCGTCGACAGGACTACTGACCGCAATCATGAGCGTCTCTCGGCCGTTTGAGAAAATATCTTGAAAAGGCGCAATAAGGGACGGAAACCGCGAGGCTTCCGTTAGGTCGAGATTAACAAGTGTTTGAATATCTTCCGGAGGCTCACCGAGCACTAGCTCTGTCATACCGTCGCGCTTAGCCGCCATGAGCAAGACGTCTGTCTCTTTCATAAATTGTTTTGTCAGAACTTCCGACGCTTGGAAATCTGGCACGCCCGTTAAAGCCTGCGCCATCAAGCCCGCTTGTTCTGCGCGCTCCAAGAGCCAATCCTGCCGGAACAGGGCGGCGGAGGGGACAAAAATCACCATCTCCGCTAGCATAACGAAGCCAATCGTCAGCAGAAGCAGCTTTGAGGAAAGCCGCCGCGATATGAGTCCATCAATCATAATAAAAGTTTACGTCGCGGCGGAACAAATGCCTAGTAACAACTTGGGCCTATTGGAACTTCGCCCAAAATTTTGCAGCCGTTCTGACTTTGGATTTTTCACCAAATAAGCTCTCCGTATAAAGGCTAGAACAGGCCCGTTTTACAGCTTCCGAACGCGTTGGGTAAGGCGAAATGATTTGCGCGAGTTGCGACACTTTCATTTTTCCCGTCATTGCGACGGAAATCATATGAATCATTTCACCCGCATGGTCGCCAACGATAGAGCCGCCTAAAATCTTGCCTTTTTTACCGATAATAATTTTCACACCGCCTTTGATGGAACGCTCTGCAATGGAGCGATCATTCTCATCAAAGTGGAATTCTGCGACTTGGATTGCGTCACCATATTTCTCGCGAGCCTGCTTTTCGGACATACCGATATTGGCCAGCTCTGGCTCCGTATAAACAACCGCAGGCATGCGGTCCGTTACGGCCGTTGAGAAGCCTTTATTGAGGCCTTGCGGAAGCAAGAAAAAGTTTTTGAAAAGCTGCCCTGCATGAAAACCAGCCACATGGGTAAGGCCGCCTCTGCCTTTGGCAACATCGCCGGCCGCATAGACTTTCTTATTTGAGGTGCGGAGATTATCATCCGTATCAATACCACGGCGATCATAAGTGATGCCCGCGGCTTCCAAACCTAATCCATCGACCGCAGGAGAACGTCCCGCAGCAACAAGAAGATGTGAGCCTTTAATAACCGTGCCATCTTCCAGCTCGACTTCGACGCCAGATTTATTTTGACGAATTTCTTTCGTCATAGCCGGTGTGTAGAAAGTCACACCCTCCTCACTCATCGCTTCAACAAGAACTTTGGAATGTTCAGGTTCATTGCGGCCTAGAGGTGCCGCAATATCAACAATCGTGACGTCCGCACCGAGGCGGCGGAAGGTTTGACCCATTTCTAGCCCAATCGGACCCGCACCAATGACAACGAGATGGGACGGGAAGGTCTCCAAGCTAAAGATATTCTCATTTGTCGCATAATCGACTTTATCAAGTCCCGGGATTGGCGGAGCCGAAGCGCGGCTACCGACGGAGATAACAAAGCGTTTTGCACGCACGCGTGTCGTGTCCGATTCGACCGTATTAGCATCTACAAATCTGCCGTATTCTGTAATCACGGTTGCGCCTAAGCCTTCGAAACGTTCAACAGAATCGACGGGGGCGATTGTCTCAATTACGCCTTTGACATGGGCTTTGACCGCCTCCCAATCGACTTGTGGGTCAACGGGTGTGATACCGAATTTCTCGCCAGATCTTTGAGCTTGGGCAATCTTACCCGCTTTCAAAATCGCTTTGGAAGGGACACAGCCGTGGTTCAGGCAATCGCCGCCCATTTCCGCGCCTTCAAATAAAAGGACATTGCGTCCGAGCATCGCGGCACCCGCGGTCATCGAAAGGCCCGCTGAACCGCCGCCAATTACACAAAGGTCGACGTCATATTCTTTTTTAGTGGTCGTCATAATATTTCTCTCTTAGCTCAAAGGCGCAATTATGCGCCAGCGGCCGTTGTATTTTTCTTGAAGAATTTTTTGTAAATCGCTGGGATAAGGGCAACGACAGCGAGCGCTATAAATGCAGGGAACATATTTTTAGCGGCGGCACCGACAATCGCACCAACATCAACCGACTCGCCCGCAGCAGCTGCATCTAGCAGTGTACCGCGTAGACCCGCCCCAATCCAAGCATATGCAATCGTGCCCGGGATCATACCAATGAATGTCGCGATGAAATAGTCACGAAACTTCGCGCCCAAGATAGCAGGGGCAATATTTACCACCGCAAAGGGGAAGAGCGGAATAAGGCGAAGCGTGAAGAGATAGGAAAGCGGGCTTTCATTAAACCCGGCTTCCATCTTGCCAACAAACGGCCCGGCGATAGATTTCAACGCTTCACCAATAGATGATTTAGCGGCCAAGAACAAAATACAAGCGCCCACTGTTGCGCCGACAATGATAGCAGGAACGCCGACACCGAGACCGAACAAGAAGCCGCCTCCAATTGTCAAAGCACTCGCAGGCACCATGAAGGTCGTTGCTAGGATATAAATTGCAATGAATGCGAACAGAACGAGGAGGAAGTTCTCTTGAACCAGCGTGTTCAAATATACCGCATTTTCGCCCAAGGCACTCGGGCTGAGGTGGGTGTGCCACCCTTGGGAGATGGCCAAAGCCAATCCGCCAAGGATGATATAGATTGGCCAAAGCTTCACCCAAATAGGTTTGGCTTTTTTTTCGGCGATTAGGTCATTTGTCATAGTATTAGTCATCATCTATCTCTCTTTAAAAAGCTATTTAAAACTCAGCTTTCTTATTCATTTAGGTCCCAGTTATAGCCATAGCCGTCGATATCCGCGCCAGCATCAAGGGCTGAACGAAGCTCGGGGCCTGCAAATTTACGGAAATGGTCCAGTGTTGCGGATTTCGAGCCGCCAAAGTCGACTTTGAACCAATCGTAAATGGAGGAGACTTTCAGCTCGTTGCCTTTAATCTCCACGCCGCGCGGGGAATTAATAAAATCACGCGCCGCCTGCTCACGGTCAGCATCTAATGTCGCGCCAACCCATAGCTTAGGCAGTAAGTTCGGACAGCCGATAGACGCGCAATTGACCATGTAATGGACCATAGCGGGATCAGGATAGCGCTTACGCAATATTTCGTGCTCAATGTCGTTCAAGCTCAAGACTTTACCATTGACGGTAACTTCATCGCGTTTCCACGGCCCGATTGAGAAAGCCCCGGCTTTAATCTTACGAATAGATTTGACGGGATAATTCTCCAAAATCAGATTGACTGTCAGCGCGTTGTATAGATTCGCCCAATAGGCAATTTGGTCGGCTTCTGGAAGAAGGTCTGGATTTTGAGACGCGAGCTCATCTGTATAGGCCTTGATAACCTTGGCTTCGCCAGCTGCGAGCGCGCCCGCATAGTCAAACAAATTCAAACCCGCCTCACCGCGCTTAATGCGGCGCTGAAGAACGGCGCTATAGGCGGCTGTTGCAGGGCTTACATTTGGCGCCGCCTCGGCGACTTTAACGATTTGCGGTGCAGGGGCGGCTGTATTGACTACGGGCGCATTAACGGCAGGTGCCGTAGGAAGCGGCGCTTGCGACGGGGCAACTGTGTCGAAGCGCGGTGCGGTCGCCTCAATAGGTTGGACGCGCGGCGCGAGAGCTTGCTGCGGTGTTGGAATAACGAAAACAGCTTCAGCCGTTTTAACAGGTTCATTGCCGCAATCTGGGCCAGCCCAGGCAAGGGCCGGAACGGAAAGCGCCGCGCTTGTCAAAAAAGCGGCGATGAGATTAGTGTTACGCATGAGGATAATCCTTTGAAGTAATCTTAAGTTGGCACTCTACTAGGGGAAGCGAGCGGCAATGTCTCGAAACGCTTGGTTCACAGACCGTCACATTTTTGTGCCCAGACGGTGACGCCAATATGCCAATTGCGTGAGACTCCCGGGTCGTTTACGTGAGATATGGCTATAAGATAGGCGTGAAGCCACGTCTTGACAGTTCCGCCCCGCGCGCGTAGGTCGCCACGCTTGAGATACACAGCCATCTGACATCTGAGTCTAATGCGCTGAACTGACAAAGAGAATTAAGATGAAACGCACTTTTCAGCCATCAAACCTTGTTCGTGCCCGCCGTCACGGTTTCCGTGCCCGCATGGCAACAAAGAATGGCCGCGCGGTCCTTGCACGTCGCCGTGCCAAAGGCCGCAAGCGTCTTTCCGCATAATACGCCGACAGGCACCCTACGCGCGGTGAAGACCGCCTCTAAAGACATGACATTAAAGCTCGGGATGCTGAAAAAGCGTTCCGAGTTTTTATATGTGCGCGACGGACTTTACTCGGCCAAAGGCGGGGTCGTCGTGCAAATGCGCAAAAACCAAGCGCGCCGCGGCGTTGGTATCGGCTTCACCGCAACCAAAAAAATCGGAAATGCGGTCATCCGCAATCGCGCCAAACGCCGCTTGCGCGAGGCGGCGCGCGCTCTTCTGCCTGAACTTGGCCTACGCGGACATGATTATGTCTTGATTGCCCGCAACGCGACCACTGCACGAGAGTGGCCAGACTTGCTTGACGACACGCGCAAAGCCCTCATAACCCTCTCTAAACGAGCAACTGAACCGACAGGGCGCCCTCATACTTCCGCCCAAAGACAAAAAGCTAAGAGCCAGACCTGATGAACGAACAGAAAAACCTTATCTGGGCCATGATTCTCTCCGCAATCGTGGTGATGCTATATTTCACCTTTATTGAGGGCCCAACTCAACAAAAAGCCCGCCTCGACGCAGAAGCGGAAATGGAGCGCGCACGCGCAGAGTTTGAAGATAAAACAGAGGCACAAGTCGTTGAGCCGCTCAAAACGCGTGAAGAGCTGATTCAACAAGGCGAAGCGACACGCATTAAAATCGACACGCCCGCCCTCACGGGGTCTTTTCTGACGACAGGGTCTCGGATCGATGATCTGGCGTTGAAACAATATAACGCGACATTAAAGCCAGAGGACGGCCTCGTTCAACTGCTCAATCCTGAAGGCGGCGAGCGCGCGGCCTTTATCGCGGATAATTGGACGGTTGTTGATGGCGGATCGGGAACATCATCGCCCTGGACTATTGTTTCAGGCGACATCATTACCCCTGCCTCACCCGTGTTACTCCAAAAGCAAATCGGTGATGTCCGCATTCAGCGCGAACTTAGCGTCGATGATAAATATCTCATTACCCTGACGGACCGTCTGACAAATACTGGTACCTCCGAAACTAATATTGAGCGCAAAGGGGTGGCGCGCCAAGTCGGCCTCCCTGACGATTTGACGAATTTCTTCATCATCCAAGAAGGGCCTATTTCTGTTATTGACGGCAAATATCACGAGCAAAAATACAAAAAACTCAAGAAGAAAAGTGGGTGGACCGCAAATGGCACAGGCGGTTGGGTCGGCCTGACTGATAAATATTGGCTGCAAGCGGCCATCGCCCCGCAAGGCAACCCGGTCACAGCCCAATATGATTTCAAGTTCATCAACAATAAAGATGTCTATGAAACCTCTTACACAACCTCTGCGCTGACAATTACGCCCGGGGCAACGGTCGAATCCATTGGTTACATGATGGCAGGTCCGAAAGATTATAAAATGCTCCGGTCCTATGAAGAAGCTGGCATTTCTGACCTCACAAATACGATTGGCTGGGGAAAATTAAAAATACTCGTCAAGCCCATTAGCCGCGCCCTCTCATGGTTTGGCGAAAAACTGGGCAGCCTGGGCCTCGGCATATTAGCGCTGACACTTTTGATTAAGCTCGTCATGTATCCGCTTTATTCCAAGCAATATGCCTCGCAAGCGAAGATGAAAAAGGTTCAGCCAAAACTTAAAAAGTTACAAGAGCGCTACAAAGATGACCGTATGAAGTTACAACAAGAGATGATGGCGCTGTATAAAAAGGAAGGCGCCAATCCTGCGGCGGGCTGTCTGCCGATTATCCCAACAATTTTCGTCTTTTTCGCGCTTTATAAGGCTGTGTTCATCAATATCGACCTGCGCCACGAAAGCTTCCTTGGCTATATTCAAGATCTTTCTGCTCGTGACCCGCTGTCTATTATCAACGGCTTTGGTATTTTCCCTTGGGTGGGCCAGCCAGAATGGTTGCCTGCGATGTTCACTATTGGGCCGCTCGCCATTTTATATGGTGCATCCATGAGCATGATGTACACCTTGCAGCCCGCGCCAACGATGGGCGCAAGCGAGCAAGCCCAGCTTCAGGCAAAAATTTTCAAATGGATGCCATGGTTGTTTATGTTTATCTTGGCTGGCTTCCCCGCTGGTCTTTTGATTTACTGGATTTGGAGCAACATCCTCTCCTTCGCGCAGCAATATTGGATTACACGTAAGAACGGCGTCGATACACCCGTCGACAAATTCTTCCGTAAACTCTTCGGCAAGCCTGAACCCATCGCCGAAGGCGCAGCCGTTGAGGTTGAACCTAATTCTGTAAAAAAGAAGAAAACACCAAAGTCCAAAAAATGAGTGCGGTTGAGAAAGCCCCCCTCGCGACAACGCCAGACTTCACAGATGCACAAATAGAAGACGGGCGTCTACTATTCGCGCGAGAGGTGCTTTTCATGCTCTCCGTTGTCAATCTGGACTCGCTGCCGCCCGCGGATAGGCCTGAAATCTGTTTTGCGGGCCGGTCTAATGTCGGGAAATCTTCGCTCATTAATGCGCTGACGAACCGTAAAGGCCTCGCGCGCGCATCGAACACACCAGGACGGACGCGGGAGCTTAATTACTTTAATGTTGATGATCGTCTGAATTTAGTCGACTTGCCAGGATATGGATATGCCCGCGCGCCCAAGACTGAAATTTCAAACTGGACCCGCTTAACACGCGCTTTCCTGCGCGGACGCGCCGGTTTGCGCCGCGTCTTTTTGCTCATCGATAGTCGCCACGGAATTAAGCCCTCCGACATAGAGCTCATGGAAATGCTGGATGATGCGGCAGTGACCTATCAGCTTGTCTTAACCAAAAGCGACAAAATCAAACGTGCGGAGCTGGAAAAAGTCATGCGCCGCACCTCCCGCACCATCGGCAAACGACCAGCGGCCCATCCTGAATTAATGGTGACTTCATCCGAGAAAAAGACGGGACTGGATGATCTGCGCGCTGAAATCGCGACCTTGGCCCTGCCGCGCGTTTCGCTATAAGAGCCTATGCAACGCCGAAAAAACGAATCAGGTTGGACAAGCGCAAAGGTTCTCTCAGAGGCTTTGCCCTTCATTCAGCGCCACTCTGGCCGCTGGGTCGTCGTAAAATTTGGTGGGCATGCCATGGGCAGCCCTGCGCTCACGGCAGAATTTGCCAAAGATATTGTTCTCCTGCGTCAATGCGGGCTGCGGCCTATCGTTGTCCATGGGGGCGGGCCACAAATCGGCACGATGCTTGAACGGCTACAAATCAAAACGAAATTTAAGGACGGTCTGCGCGTCTCAGATATGGAAACTGTTGGCGTCGCCGAAATGGTTTTATCGGGCGCGATAAATAAATCTATCGTTAGCGCCATAAATGTGGCGGGCGGAAAAGCCGTGGGTATTTCTGGCCGCGATGCCCGCTTAATCACAGCCAAACCCGTCAATGCTGACCTTGGCTTCACGGGTGAACCCATCGGCACAGATGTGACTTTGCTGGAGACACTTGCCAGCGACGACGCGGGTTTCATCCCCGTCATTTCGCCTATTAGTGCCGATGAAACAGGCAATGGATATAATATAAATGCCGATACCGCTGCGGGTGTTCTCGCCTCTGCGCTGGGGGCCAGCCGCTTGATGCTCTTGACCGACATTGAAGGTGTGATGGATGGTAAGGGAAATGTCCTGACGGACCTTTCAACGAAAGAGGCCCGTCAATTAATAACGAACGGCATCGCCAAAGGCGGCATGATTCCAAAACTCACGACGGCCATAACCGCCGTTGAGAATGGTGTGGAAGCCGTAGTCATCTTAGATGGCCGCCGCGCGCATGGACTGTTGGTGGAATTATTCACGGATATGGGCGCGGGGACATTGATCCGGTAATGCGAAGCTTTGGTCTCACAGTTTTGCTCTCTTTTGCCGCCTTACCCGCTGCGGCGCAAACCACACCCTCGCCCGAATCTGCCCCCTCAAGATTGGGACAAAGCGCGACCCAAAATTGGGATGTGTGCAATGAGACGAGCTTTGTTCTTCGCTTTTCTTCCGCCTTTATTCGTTCCGACAGGCTGCAAGTCGCGGGCTGGACATCCCTTCAACCGGGAGCCTGCACCCAATTAAATCCTCCTAAGGATAGCCCGCGATTTTTATTTGCCGAAAGCCTGCCAATCCACCGAGGCGGCATAAGAGAATGGAAGGGTCGTTTTGAACTCTGCGCAACAGATAATGATTTCGTCTCTGAGGCCACCGATAATTGCCAGTTAAAGAATATGGAGACACGCGACTTTTTCGCCATAGACCCTTCGGAAAGCAAAACAACTTTAATTGAGCCAAGTGATTATGGCCCCTCAGCTGAGGTCGCGGGCCTGCAACGTTTATTACAAGATGCGGGGTATAAAATAACGCGTGTTGACGGCTTGTCGGGCCGGCGCACCTCGCGCACCATTGCCAGTGCAAAATCAGACTTGGAGTTAGATAAAACAGCGCCCAATCAAGCCCTGATTAGCGCCCTAATCCCAAAAGCGGAGGCCGCGCGCAATATGATCGGGCTGGATATATGTAACGATGGCACGGCGCGCCTGCATAGCGCAATTGCTATTCAGCAGGATGGAAATTGGACCTCGCGCGGCTGGTGGCCTGTGGAAGTCGGAGACTGTGTCAAACCTTTCGACCAAAGCCTTATTGGCACGCAAGCCCATGTTTTTGCCCTGCAAGAAGCCACCACAGAAGCGGGTGAGCCCGCTCCAGACCGCAGGCTCCGCTCGGAAGTCGTAACCCCTGCGCCGTTTTGCATTGCCGAATCCCGCTTTGCGGCTTTGGGCCGCGAAAAATGCCTCGAGCAAGGCTACACAGCGGTCGATTTTCGTCCCCTCCCCTCCGATGTAGATGTGCATGTTGTGCGCCTAACGGATGCTGATTTCGTAGAAGGCGGCGGAGATGGCTTGCGTCGATAGGTGAGCGCGTTAAGGCAGTGCCATGACGCAGACTGACCTCTCCCACATTAAGAGCTGGATATTTGATCTCGACAATACGCTCTATCCAGCGGATGTCGATTTCTTCAATCAAATCGTCTATAAAATGAACCGATATGTTGCGGATTTCCTGTCCATGACACCAGAGGACGCCCTGGTCGTTCAAAAAGACTATCTGGCAGAATATGGCACGACGCTGTCGGGCATGATGGCCATACATCAGATGGACCCCGCGCCTTTCCTAAAATATGTCCATGATGTCGATTTGAGCCTTCTGGACATTAATCCCGCCCTTCGGACCCGCCTCGAAAACCTATCTGGGAAAAAATATATTTTTACAAATGGATCCAAAGCCCATGCCGAAAATGTGGCAGGCTATCTCAAGCTCTTTGATCTATTTGACGGGCACTTCGGCGTCGAAGATACGGGCTATATCCCAAAACCCAAAGCCCCCGCCTATGACGCCTTCCTGAAGCGCTTTCCCGAAATTGACCCGAAGTCGGCCATTTTCTTTGAAGATAATTTGCGGAACTTGAAAGTGCCAAAAGCGCTCGGCATGACCACAGTCCTTGTCGTCTCTGATGAAGATTGGAGCCATGAGCCCCAAGACGCCCGCCCCGCCAACGGCGCAGAGGGCGCAGATTTCGTCGATTATGTCACCAACGATTTAGCGGGATGGCTCGCGGTGAATGCCTAGCGCCCAATTGCATACCAAGATGAACATTGCCTAACTGCGGCATCTCGCACCTTGACCACAGCGCGTAGCCACCCCAAATACAGACTATGACGAAACGCCACAAATCTGCCATTGCGATTAATCTGAACGCCATCAATTGCCCGCGTTGCAATTTGCGTCAGCCCAAATTTCGCATGCCGCGCTCTCTGAAGCAGTTTTTCTTCGGCGGTTGGACCTGCGAGCGCTGCCATACAGAAATGGACAGCTTCGGGCGACCTGTTTTTAGATTTTAAACCTTAAATCGAAGTTTTAACATTTTCTAACTTCTTTTCTGATAACAAATTTCCCTATGAAATTTGTCTTGTTCCTTATGATTGGTGCGTCGTTCTTGGCGGCCTTTGTTACCTCTGTGAGTTCTGGATTAACCTGGACTTATTATCCTAGCAGAGGAATTGGCATCCCTTTTTATGAATTCAATAATTGGATTGTCTTAACTCATCTAACAGTTGGCGTTGGCCTAATGTTTTTTTGGCCTAAGACCAACAATGGAAGAATGATACTAGTAGCTTTCGCTATATTTTTGGGAAGCCTTTTATTCAACTTTGGAACACAACAGATAAGAGTAGAAAAAGAAACAACGGTCAAAATTGACGATAGGGCTTACCGCGTATCAAATTATGAAGAGCCTAATATAGATATGGTGGAACCTTTTGGGCGATCTCCTTTTCGGCCAAGGGACCCTCAATTAGGTGAAATTGAAGCGCTATATTTTTCTCCTAAGCAACAGTTTGAGTTTGAGGAGATATTTGAAAATGAAAGAGCTGAACGTTTCCTAGTTGGCATTTATGCTTCAAACGTGTCTGAACGTAAAAAAGTCAAAGATCCATTCATTATTAAGGGGCAAACTTATAGTCTTGTATTTTTTCCTGAGAGAGAGTTTACAAACCCCGACAGTCCAGAAAAATTCAAAACATTTATTGAACAAAATAGAAAACTCATCGAACAAGATATCGCAGAGAGAACAGCCGCAGCTCCCAACTTGCCTTGACCACTCCGCCCCCTACCCTTATCTGTCCCCAATGGCTATTCGACCCATTTTGACAGTTCCTAATCCCATCCTGAAACAGGTCTCTAAACCTGTGGACGCGGTGACGGATGAAACACGTAAGCTGATGGATGATATGCTAGAGACGATGTATGCGGCGCCGGGCATTGGTCTTGCCGCTGTGCAAATCGGCGAGCCGCTAAATGTCATTGTCATGGACCTCGCCAAGGAAGGCGAAGAGCCGCAGCCCAAATATTTCGTCAATCCCGAAATCTTAGAGAGCGTCGAAGAGACCCTGCCCTATCAAGAGGGCTGCCTGTCCGTCCCAGACATCTATGAGGAAATTGACCGGCCCGAGCGCGTGCAAATCACCTATCTGGATTATAATGGCGAGTGCGTCACAGAATGGGCCGAAGGGCTCTATGCCGTCTGTATTCAACATGAAATGGATCATCTGAAAGGCGTTGTCTTCATCGATTACCTTTCGCGCCTCAAACGTGAGCGCGCTGTGAAGAAAGTGATTAAGGCTGAGAAATTCAGAGCGACGGCCTAGAGCCATGAATATCGTATTCATGGGCACGCCAGAGTTTGCCGTGCCATCTCTTGCCGAGATTGTTGCCTCGGGCCATAATGTCGTGCGGGTTTACACTCAGCCGCCGCGCCGCTCTGGCCGCGGCAAGCACCTTACAAAATCCCCTGCCCATCAATTCGCCGAACTCATGGGCATTCCCGTGGAAACGCCTGAAAGTTTCCGAAAGTCAAAGGTCATTGACGGGCTAGAAGGTTTAAATGCCGATGTGGCTTGCGTGGTGGCCTATGGTCAAATCCTGCCGCAGCGCGCGCTGGATGCGCCTAAATATGGCTGCCTAAATTTACACGGCTCCCTTTTGCCCCGCTGGCGGGGCGCCGCCCCCGTTCAGCGCGCCATCATGGCAGGCGATACGCAAACCGGCGTGCAAATTATGCAAATGGCCAAAGGCTTGGACACAGGGGATATATTGCTTTCTGAATCCACCAATATTCAGGCTACGGATACGGCTGCAACATTGTCTCAACGCCTGTCCCAATTGGGCGCGCAAATGTGGCCGCGCGCGCTAGGGGCTGTAGAGCGCGAGGCACTGAGCCCAACCCCCCAATCAGGCGAGCCCACATACGCCCATAAAATCGATAAATTTGAAGCGCGGCTTGACTGGAGCCTTCCAGCGCGCAATCTTGAAGCGAATATTCGCGGCCTGTCTCCCTTCCCAGGGGCGTGGTGCGAAATCGACAGCAAGCGCGTGAAAGTCCATTTGGCGCGGGTTGTGGAAGGGCAAGGGACGCCCGGTGACGTTTTAAATGACGCGCTGACAATCGCCTGCGGAGAGGACGCCTTGCAGCTTCTAACCGTGCAGCCCGCAGGAAAATCGCGGATGAGCGCCGAGGACTTCTTGCGCGGCACCTCCGTCCCGAGCGGGTCGAAACTAGAATAATAAGAATAAGAGAGAGACAATATGAGCATCCATGAAGAAGTTTACGAAGGGCACCTCATTCGGGCCAATAGCAATGCTGCGATGATATTCCTCGAGGGCTCCAAAAGCTTGGAAACAAAATTCCGCGCAATGGATTTGGAAGACGCGCTGAAAAAGTCGAAAGCTTGGATAGACGAGAAACTCGGCGGACGCCGTGAAGAACGCCGCGCAGCCAATATTGGAACTGTGGATGGCTATGTCGAAGTCTTTAAAGTTATCAAATTCAGCAAAGCCCGCCGTCTTATGCTGGTGTCCCATCGCCGCGCGGAGGATCGTAAATTGACCGCCGCAGAGCTGGCCGACGCCGCAGGCTGGAAAACGGCCGCATCCGCGACGACTCATTATAGCAAACTTGGCAAGGAAGTCGCAGAGCGCCTCGATTTAAAAGTTGACGCGACCGACAAAGCCGCATGGACGTCGACCTTGGCGACACTCGACCCCGCAACCGACGAGCTGCAGATGCACGAAGAAGTCGCACTGGCCTTGGACGCATTGAATATTGGCTAATGTCCAGGTTCAAATTAACGATTGAATATGATGGCGGACCCTATCAGGGCTGGCAGAGACAAGACCATGCGCCAACGGTGCAGGGCACAATTGAGGCAGCAGCCCAGCGGCTGAACGGGTCGCCCGTGACCGTTTACGGCTCCGGGCGCACCGATAGCGGCGTGCATGCTTTGGCGCAGATTGCCCATGTGGATTTCGATAAAGCCTTGCGCGCCGATCAAGTGCGAGACGCGCTAAATTTCCACCTCAGCAAAGCGCCTATTTCTATTCTGGCCGCCGAGGAAGTGGACGCAGAATTTCATGCGCGCTTTGACGCCGTTGAGCGCCGTTATCTTTACCGTATCGTCGACCGCCGCCCGCGCCTCGCGCTGGACCGTGGCCGTGTGTGGCGTATTCCCGTCCGGCTTGATGCGGAGGCCATGCATGAGGCAGCGCAGGTTCTAATTGGGAAGCATGATTTTACGACCTTTCGCGACGGGCAGTGTCAAGCTAAAAGCCCTGTAAAGACAATGGATGAAATCCAAGTCCTGCGCGCAGGTCACGAAATTCACCTGACCTTCCGCGCGCGCTCCTTTCTTCATAAACAAGTCCGCAGCTTTACGGGCAGCCTTGTCGAAGTCGGTCTGGGGAAATGGGATGCGGAAGATATGCAAGCCGCCCTAGAGGCACGCGATAGAACCGAATGCGGCCCCGTCGCCTCGCCTGATGGGCTATATCTGGTACAGGTTATCTACTAATCGCTAGCTGCACAAAAGTCAGGCCTACCGCGACAATCAGGCAGCCAACCAAAATCGCAAGACCCCACTCAAATCCCGCGACTTTCTGCGCCAAGCGAATATCGGCCGCAAGCAAACCAAAATAGACCGCGAATAAAACACCGTTGCCCAGCATAAAGGGCAAGAGCCCCAGCGTCACCAAGCCAAAAACACCGCCGGCCAAGAGCGAAAATCCAAATACCGTCCAATTACGCGTAATCGTCCAGGCTCGTACGCGGTCCATTTTTTCAAATATCATCCCGATAAGATAAGCCAGCGCAGGGAAAGAAAATAACCAAAGCCCCGTGATTAGAATATAGGGCACTACGCCGGGCAGGCTTATTTCCGTCCCGCTAATTTGCGCGCGCTGGGACTGAATAGCGTGGACGACCATCCATAGCGGCGCGAGGCTGAGAGCTAAGACGGCAAAGGAAAGTTTTTGCCCTTTGCGAGATAAATCAAAATGCTTCTCCCAATTCGGCCATGTGCCCAAAACGGCAAAGATACCCAGAATTGACGCAAGCGGAGTCATAGCTGGCTTGGCTAGGCGGTTGATTTTGTAGGTTCGGGCAACGCGCAGAAAATACCTGTCGGGCCATGCATACAATAGCCTTGCGGGTTCTTCGCTAAATATTGCTGATGATAATCTTCCGCCGC
>CALLBD010000054.1 GCA_938001915.1 uncultured Caulobacterales bacterium
AAACCGTAAACCTCGAGTCGGCGCGGCCGGAAAACCCGGCGGGAAATATCAAGGGAAATTCTCCCCGCGCGGCCAAGGGAAAGGCAAGAGCCAAGGAAAAGGTAAAGCCAAATCGTGAGAATAGTCTCGGGCAAATTACGCGGCAGAAATATCGCCACACCGAGCGGACGCAGCACGCGGCCCACCTCGGATCAAACACGCGAGTCTGTCTTTAATATCCTCAAACATGCCGAGTGGGCACCACCGCTAGAGGGCGCGATTGTTGCCGATATTTTTGCAGGCTCTGGCGCACTCGGATTAGAAGCCGTGTCGCGCGGGGCAGACTTCTGCCTGTTTGTTGAAACAGAACCGAAAGCCCGCGCCGCCATTCGCGCCAATATCGAAAAAATGCGCATATCCGAAGACACGCGCTTACACCGGTATGACGCCACAAAATTAAAAATTGCGCCAGGAAACTTACGCGGAAAATTCACACATATCTTCATGGACCCGCCCTATAACAAGGGCCTATGGAAACCCGTGTTAAGCCGCCTCCTCCAGCAAGATTTGCTCGCTGAAGATGGGGTGATTATCCTAGAAGACAGCGTAGACGCCGAGATTGAGCCGAGAGGCTTTGAGATAATGGCGGATAAAAGCTGGGGCGCGGCGCGGGTTTTGTTTATGCGGGCCTAACCCTCAACGTATTAGGCAATCTAATTAACAGGCATTGTAGTTAAACATTAATAAGTTTAGTATAATGGACGTGACGGTAGGACTTGAACCTGCATCTCTGGAGCAATGTGGTGGCTTGTAAACATTCACATTAAGTAAGCTCGAGCATAGTATCCTTTTCTACCACGTCACGAAATTGTTTTTTCCTCTGATTCCAAGGGTCACTTTCAGAATACATTTCCAATTGAATCCTGAGTCCTTCGAGGTCGTAAACGAACTTGTCTCCGTACCTGACTTTTTCAATTAACCCCTTAGCCTTCAAAGTCCGCAGTCCTCTTTGAACTGTCCTCACTTCCATTCCTGACCGCTCGGCGATGCTTTTGGTGGCTGGAAAAGGCAGCTTATCTTTGTACCACCAATGCAACAGCAGGTTCATTAATACTGTCAACTCGTTCTGACTGATATCCAATTTTCCTTGATACTTAATCAACGCGTTTGGCACCGCAACAAAGCCAGCCGAAATAGCATTGCCCCATTTGTTGTCGATAGCCTCGCTTCGCGTAGAAGGCGCAATTGGTATTAAGTTCGTAAAATCCATTTCAAATCCGTAGCTAAAACAAAACAACAAGACGAGCGGGGATTTTGTTTATTTATTATAAACGACATTATTGTCGTTATTTCTCTCTTAAAAATTTTAATCCTCCCATAACAACCACCAAAACCGATAAATCTGTCACAAAAACCTACCTCCGCCCAAACAACCGCTCAATATCCGCGAGCTTTAACTCCACATAAGTTGGCCTGCCGTGATTGCATTGGCCGCTATGGGGGGTGGCTTCCATTTGGCGGAGGAGCGCGTTCATTTCATCGCCGTTTAAGCGCCGCCCTGCCCGAACGGACCCATGACAGGCCATCGTGCCACAAACATGTTCAAATCGTTCTTTTAGGCTAAGCGCTTCGTCATATTCAGACAAATCATCTGCGAGGTCACGCAGGAGACCTTGCACATCGACCTCCCCTAAAAGCGCAGGCGTTTCGCGCACACAAACCGCGCCTTGGCCAAAGGGCTCTATGATGAGGCCCATTTCGGCGAGCTCTTCTTTGCGCGCCAAAACTCGCGCGGAGTCGCTCTCGCCCATTTCTACCACGTCAGGGATAAGCAGCGTTTGACGCGGCACGCCCTGCCCTGCCATGGTCTGTTTCATTTCTTCATAGACCAGACGCTCATGTGCGGCATGTTGATCAACGATGACAATACCGTCCTGTGTTTGCGCAACGATATAGGTTTCATGTAATTGCGCCCGCGCGGTTCCCAGCGGATAGCTTGGTGTTGGGACGGTGTTCAGCTCTTCTCCGCCAAAATTCGGCGGGGCCGCAAAGCCCTCTGGCGCTTCTTCAACCTTGCCAGACATGCCCCCCATCCCGTCAATCAACGGCTGCATGGCGGGGTCATTTCGGTAAGGTGTGTAGCCTTGCGGCGTACCACCATAGCGGCTTTGCCCATAACCCCCTTGAAAGGCATAAGCACGCTGCTGTCCTGTTTGAATGCGGCCTAGCGCATAGTCACTCACCGTGGTGCTCGCCCGGTGGCCTGCATCCGCAAGCGCATGACGCAACGCACTGACAATTAATCCGCGCACTAAACCCGGATTGCGAAAGCGCACTTCGGTTTTGGCGGGATGGACATTCACATCCACATGTTCATGCGGAAGATCGACATAAAGCGCGACAACGGGGTGACGATCCCGCGCGAGGAAATCTTGATAGGCCCCGCGCACCGCACCGTGTAGCAGCTTATCCCGAACGGGGCGCCCATTAACAAAGAGATATTGGTGCGCGCTATTCCCACGTGAAAAGGTCGGCAATCCGGCGAAACCTGTCAAAATAATGCCTTCGCGTTCTGCATCAACGGCGACAGCATTTTCTCCGAAATCATCTCCGAGAATTTTCGATAATCGCACGAGCCGCCCATCCTGGGGCAGCGGCGTGCCTGTCATCCGCAGCGAAGTGCGCGCGCCATTCGTCAGCGTAAAGCCAACATGGGGGTTAGCCATCGCGAGGCGTTTGACGACATCGCTAATCGCCATGCTCTCAGAGCGTTCAGATTTTAAAAATTTTAGCCGCGCAGGTGTTGCAAAAAACAAATCCCGCACGTCGACGCGCGTACCATGCAGGCCAAAGCGCGGCGCGGGCCGCGGTTCTTGCTTTGCACCGCCGTCCACGCGCAACTCCCACGCACTATCATCGGCTTCGGTCTGTGACGTCAGGGACAAACGCGCAACAGAGCCAATGGAGGGCAAAGCTTCGCCCCGAAATCCCATAGTGCCGATATTGAGTAAATCAGAATCATCGGCGAGTTTTGAGGTCGCGTGACGTTCAACAGCCAGAGACAGATTGCATTTGTCCATACCCTTCCCGTCATCCGTGACGGTGATGACGGTTCGCCCGCCATCCTCATAGCGTATGTCAATTTGAGTCGCGCCGGCATCTAACGCATTTTCGACCAGCTCTTTGATCACGCTGGCAGGGCGCTCAATGACCTCACCGGCTGCAATGCGGTTGACGGTCTGCGCCGGCAGGCGGCGAATCATATGGGGTAGTGTGCTCATCCCCAGAAACGTAAAAGCCCACCGTGAGGCGGGCTAGTGGACGAGTATAGTTTTATGTGTAGACCCTAAAGCCCAGGCAGCTTTGGCCCGCCAGGCCGTTTAGAGATTGTGACCTCTCCGCCGCCCGTCGCAGAATTGACAGACTCGATGCGGCGCGCTTCGCTGTCAGCATCAAGCGGGACGGGATTGCCTTCCCCATCGATAATTTGGCCATCACGCCAGAATAGAATACGGTCTGAGAAACCGGTTGATTTCCGTTCGACAGAGTTCGTACCATCAATTTCGAGGCGAATTTCAGGATTAGCGCGGTTTACGCCAGCTTTCGCCATAAGTGCGATTTCACCCTGACTAGGCGCGGCATCATCAATATCGCCTAGTAGCGCTTCTCTAGCAACGCGCTGTGTGTAGTTATTTTCGGCTGAAGACGAACCGACTGCAGGTGGACGCAGGTTATATTCCGGCGGCACAACAAGAGGCGCTTTTGTCAGAATATTGAACTCATTCGGAGCTGACTTCTCTAGGCCGAGCGCCCGGGATGTAGATGTGCAGCCCGTCGCGATTAAGGCAACAGACGCCAGAGCGGAAAATAAACATGCTGTGCGCAACATAGTGAGCCTCTTAAATTATACTGCATCTGACTTAGCGCGCAGCGCGCGCCACGCCAAGTGACCAATCTGTTATTCTGCAGAGAGTTTTGCTGCCGCTTTTTCCCGTCTTTCCGTCAGAAAAGAAGACAGAAACAGCCCAATGACCCCTACCGTGATGTAACTATCCGCGACGTTGAAAACATAGTTGAACCCTATGTCAGAGAAATCAATCATATCAGTCACGGCCCCGAAAAACAGCCGATCAATCGCATTTCCTACCGCCCCTGCAATCACCAGTGATAAAGAAAGCTGTCCCAGACGGTCATGCGTTTTTCGCAAGACAAAAATCAAAACGACGGTCATCAAAAAGGCGAAAAGCGTTAGCCCCCACCGCTTAATTGACGAATCGCCCTGCATCATTCCCCAGCTTATCCCGCGGTTACACAGTAGAGATAGGTCGAAAATAGGCGTCAATTCATAAGTAAGATTCGGATCGTCCTTTGAGCAAATATCAAAGGGAAGGTTGAAGAATCGCGTTGTGGCCCATTTCGACCATTGATCTAACGCAACCAGTATCACGGGTATAAAACCGCCCAATAGCGCCAATTTCTGCCACGCTAAAGGCTTTGAGGAGGAATTTTGCGTCTCAACTTGCATGATCGCGCCTTGCCAGACCCGTCACATGAAATCAATCGGAGGGATTATGCGTGATTTTGCGGGTGGATTGCTGAATCTGACTGTAAAATAACCATGTTTTCATTTCCCCTGTGCCATGTTTTCGGTAAACCTTGAGGGAATTCGGTGCACATCGTTCGAAATGCATCACAAAAGCCGTTGGGATCCTATTACCATGCGTCAATTTAAGACCCTTGCTCTTCGCAGTACCGCGACCCTCGCCATACTCGGAGCTTTATCATTCTCAGCGGATGCCCAAGTCGCAGTCTCCGAAGACACCTCTGAACAAATCCGAACGTCAACAGCGGGGGACGGCGGCGTACCGAGCGATGTGACCGTTAACGATGGCGCTACAGTGACTGTGGACTCCGCGCGCTCAGGCCTGGTGTTGGATTCTGACAATGCCCTCGTACTAAGCGGCGACGTGACCGCTAATAATATTGATGGCGCGACGGGTGTGGAATTAGTTGGGGGAAATACAGGCACCTACACTCAGACAGGGTCGATCTCGATTGTTGAAGATTTCACGCAAGAGAATACGGATGATGATCCCTTCACGGACGGCGGCGTCGCCGAAGGTGTGGGGCGCACAGGTATTCTAATTTCAGGCGCGTCCCCGTTTGAGGGCAATATTGAGCTGGCAGCTGGCTCCGTGGTTTCTGTCGAAGGCAATGATAGTTTTGGTATCAATCTCGCCAATACGCCTATGACCACAGATGGATTGACAGGCAATCTTACAACGGGCGGACAAATCAGCGTCACGGGTGACCGGTCAATTGGTGTCAACCTCGCCTCAAATATCACCGGCAATGTTACAAACACAGGAATTGTCGACGTTGAAGGCGCAGGTGCGCAAGGTTACGTCGTCTCTGGCGATATTGATGGCGGCTTCTCTTCCAGCGGCAGAATTGCCGCAAATGGTTTCAGGTTCGAAAGTCGCCCCGTTTTCACGGGCCGTGACGATTTGACGGGACGCGAAGACCTGACCGCTGAAGATTTACAACAAGCCGGGTCCGCGCTTAACATATCAGGAAATGTGACAGGCGGCGTTTTCTTAAACCAAGTTTTTGAGCCCTCTTTGGACGCAGATGGAAATGTTATCCTCGACGAGAATGAAAATCCCATTCTAGTTCTCACAGCGACAAGTTCGATTGGTCAATTAGGCTCAGCGCCTGCCGTTTTGATTGATGGCAACGGAACGCCGATCGCGCTTGGGTTGGTCGCCCCGATTACAAACCCCAATGACCCAGACTTTGACGCAGACCTGCAATATGGTTTCATCAACCAAGGCTCTGTTGCAGCAAATGGTGTCTTTAATGATTTTAACGCGACAACTGTTTCCCTGGCAGACGTAACTATTGACGGCGGAGTCAGTAATCAGGGAACGTTAACGGCATCTACTTTCCGCTCGCCACTCGCAACGACCCTCGCGGATGGGGGAGAGGCTGTCGCGCGCGTTCTTGTATTTGGTGATCAAGCCATCGCCGCTCAGATCAATAATAGCGGCGCGATTGTCGCGAGCTCCAGTGAAGCGATTGACGAAGTCTTTTTCGACCGAGCCAACATTATCCCGCCAAGAGACCTCCTCGCTGTCGCCGTAGACATTGGGACAGGCGCGAATGTCGGTGAACTGATAAACACCGGCGCGATTTCTGCAGTTTTAGTCGGGCGCGAAGGTACAGCCGTCGCCATTCGCGACGCCTCGGGCACGGTTACGAGATTAGAGAATTCTGGAACGCTTTCTGCAATTGGATCGACGTCAGACTCCCTTGATGTTGAAGACACGAATTTCAATTTAATCGCTGTCGACTTCAGCGCATCGACAAATGATCTTGAAATTGTTCAAAGCCAGAACCCGAATTCGGCAAATGTTCCGCTAATCAGGGGTGATATTCTACTCGGCTCTGGGGATGACACTGTATCTTTATCGGCGGGCCTTGTGACAGGCGCTATCGATTTTGGCGGCGGTAATGACACCCTCGCCTTATCTGGAAATTCTGTTTATGCGGGCGAAGTTCGCAACACGGACTCGCTCGATTTGACAGTAATCGACAACTCAGTCCTCGCGTTAGGGTCAGCGGAAAACATTCAAATTAGCGAAGCTCGCATTGATGGTACATCCGTCTTCCGTCCGGTTATCAATGGTCAAACCGGTGAAGCCTCCACGCTGATCTCTAATGGCAACATAACTTTTGAAGACGGTGCAACCATTAGCCCGACCTTTGACTCGATTATCGGAACAGATACGCTTACCTACACCTTAGTAAGTGCAGGAAATCTAACGATTGGTGACCTCGACACATTGGGCGGAAGCACCTCGTCTTTCCTCTTTGATACCAACCTCGCTTTGGCGGACCCAAACACACTTGTTGTTACGGTTGACCTCAGAGACCCAACAGCCTCTGTCGAAAATGGCGGTCTTGGACTAGACGCTGTGCAAGCTGCAGCATTCGGCAGCGTCGTAAATGGCCAATTACAAAATGGGCCTGTATTGCAAGCGCTTGCTGCGACGTCCGGTTTAGGCAATGCCTTTGCCAACATTGGGGAGGCCAATGAGTTTTATGCCGCTCTCAACCAAATCCTTCCCGAATTTTCAGGTGCGGCAAAACAATTCGTCTTGGCAAATGTTGACGGCGCGGTTGGCGCAGTTGGCTCGCATCTAGACACAACACGGCGGTCACCAGACAAACCTGGAGGAGCATGGCTGCAAGAGTTTTTCTATTTCGCAGATCGTGAACTCGCTGGACTATCCGAGCAATATCGCGGTGAGGGCTTTGGCTTTTCCGGCGGTTTGGACAAAGAGTTTGGCCCCTTCCATGCCGTCGGCGTAAGTTTGGGATTTGCCAGCACTGAAATCGAAGACGTTGTCGGCGTCGACGAACCCCTGGACGTGACGACCTATCAAGCGGGCGCCTATGCAGGTTTGGCGAAAAATGGATTCAACCTCGACCTATATGCGGGCGGCGGTATCAGTGACTTCGAGCAAAGCCGCAGAGTCGCTATTGGCGATTTCTTCGGAACAGCCGAAGGAGAATGGCAAGGTGTCCATGCAAATGCATCTCTGCGGGCAGGCTATGAGGTCGCTTTAAGTGAAAGATTTTGGGCCAGGCCTAGCGTGTCTTTAGATTACCTCTACCTTGACGAGGAAGGCCGCACAGAAACGGGGACAGAAGGCGTTCGGCTAACGGTCGAAGACCGTACCTCCGAAACGGCGGCAGCGACAGCCAAACTTGATTTGGGCGCGACGTTCCAGGGCAAACGCACATGGATACGGCCATCCATACGTGTTGGTTACCGCAATGAATTTATTTCGGACCCTGTCGAAACAGCCTTCAGATTCCAAGGCCTCTCAGATTCAAATGGCGGTGTGTTCGACTCAGAGATTGCGCGCCTGCGGGCCTTTGCCTTCCCTGACGAGGGTATTCTTTTAGGCTTCACAGTCGCAGCTGGCTCTCAATATTCATCTATCGGATTTGATTTCGATAGTGACATTCGCGACGGGTTCATCCGCCACACGGGCCGAGTTGTCATCCGCCTCCTTTTCTAGAGACGCGTGACACGCCCTGCTCTCACTAAACCGCAAATTGCGTTAAGCCCCTATCTGAGTGAAATTTCCACACAGCATGGCGAGAGCCATGATTTAGAGACACTTTATGCAGCCGTCGAAACAGCAGATGCGGGTTCGCTGTTATCTCTCAAAGCAATTTTTGCGCTCGCATTTTCGTGCACAGAGTTTGAGAGTTTTGACGATGCCGGCGAAATTTGGAGCCGCTTCGCGGACGCGACCATACAGCGGGCGTTGTCCTTGGCTTGGGAACAAGCCAGTGCACGTCACCGTTTGAAACTTCCAACAGGGCCTGCTCCCGGATTATTTATCTTGGGCCTTGGGAAGCTAGGCGGGCAGGACCTCAACTTTTCCTCAGACGTGGATTTAATCGCAGTATTCGACCCAGAAACCCTGCCCGTTCCCGAAACAAAGGGACAAGCCTATATTGCCTCCGATATATGTAAACGGGTTACGCAAATTCTGCAGCCGCGGAATGCGCCTGACTTTGTCTGGCGCGCCGATTGGCGCCTACGGCCAGAAAGTTCTGGGACTGGCCTCGCGATCAGCACGACAAAAGCCGAAACATTTTACTTTTTTAGGTCTCTGCCTTGGCACCGTTTGGCGCTCATGAAGGCCCGCGTTGTTGGCGGCGACATCGCCGCGGGAGAGCAGTTTCTATCCCGCTTAGAGCCTTTCATATGGCGGCGAAATTTAGATTTCACCACGCTCGACGAACTCGCCGCGCTAAAGACTCGGATAAATAATGAGCATCCCGGACTGCAATATGAGCGCGCCGCACCTGAGCCAATAACGCCGCAGGCCAGCGGTTTTAACGTAAAGCTAGGCCGAGGCGGTATCCGTGAAATCGAATTTATTGCAAATGCGCAGCAACTTATTCACGGCGGGAAACATCCTCGACTGCGCGTAACAAACACGAGGGCGGCCTTGTCAGAATTGGCGGACGCGGGCTTTCTGACGGCCTTTGAAGCGGGCGAACTTCGAGACCATTATGCTGTCTTTAGGCAGCTTGAGAACACCCTCCAGATGCTGCGAAACGAACATTCGCATATTGTGCCAAATGGCGATGATTTAGACGCCTGCTTGGGCCTGTTAGGGAACCCAGACGACTTTGACAAAGATATCTACACGCGCCGCCAACTTGTGCATAAAAAGTTCTCTGAGCTTTTCCAAGACAGGCCAACGCCAGATGATACACTCCATCTCGGAAGCTTGTCTGGCTTAGATAAGAAAATCGCAGAAAGCTGGTGCCATGGGTTTCAAGATCATGGTCTGCCCATCAATAAACAAACCAAATATCGCGATTTAGGACAAAAACTTACAAAACGTGTAATGAGGCTAGACAGCTCAGAAGCCTTTAAACGTATCGATGGTTTCCTCACGCAAATTGGAAGATCAGAGCAATATTTCGCGCTCCTCAACCGCCAGCCAGCCCTGCTCGACAAGCTGATCGTACCGCTCCTTCATAGTCCTCATATGAGTGAAATTTTGAAGCAATCCCCACATATCATAGATATATTCTTATCCTCAGATAGCAGTGACCTCATTGAACAATCACAATTTGTTTTGACATCAAAAGATTATGAGCATCGCTTGGAGGCGCTGAGGCGCTTTGTAAATGAGCAGCTGTTTAACGCCTATACCAAATTTTTAGAGGGCGTTTTTTCCCCAAAAGGTTTACAGACCAAGCTCACCGCTATCGCAGAGAGAACGCTGGAACTTTCCATTCAAATAGTTTGTGAGGATTTGGGTTTAACGGGCATAGCGCTCACCGTTTTGGGGCTTGGGAAAATGGGAACGCAGGCGATGGCGCCGCAAAGTGACCTCGATCTAATTTTTATCTTCCCCGATGATGTCGACTCAGATCTATCGGCCAAAATCGTACAGCGCCTTCGGACAACATTGACCGTAAAATTACGCGAGGGCATCGCCTATGAACTCGACATGCGATTACGGCCCTCTGGCCGCTCTGGTCCGCCGGCGGTAAAGCTATCATCCTTTTATGACCATCATATGATGCGCGCGCATAGTTGGGAACATATCGCCCTCGCCCCTGCGCGAATAGTGGCTGGCGACCCATCACTTGGCGACGAGGTCATGCGCATAAAATCTGATATTTTTGCACGCCCGCGCGATATACGCGCCTTCAAACAAGATGCCTTTGCAATGCTAACGCGTCTGCGCTCAGAACGCTTAATTGAAACCGACACGGATGTATGGCGATGCAAACTCAGGCGCGGAGGTCTGATGGGAGCGGATTACCTTCGCTCATGCCTTGCCGTCACCCGCACACCCATCACCCTAGAATTCGAATCCGCCCTAGCAGTGTGGAATGGTTTGCAATCATGGGAGCGCTTATTGGGATTGACCGGAAAGCCCATCGCCGCAACCCCCTTGCGTTTCGCAGATAGCCTCGGCCTGAAAACACTCAAAAATAGGCAAAGCAAACTAGAAAAGGCTATCAAAGCGGCGACTTATAATTTTTTCAAAGATGTAGATATTGAAAACACCCCTGCGGCAGCCCCTGTTGTGTGGACGAATTAAATTTTTCCTGCAGAAATCGCCTTGCGAAGCGCGCAAATCACCGCATATTGCCCGAAAACAACTAAAGAACGAAAATAGAACAATTATGGCCTCAGCCAAGAAAAAAGATCTGTTCACTGGGAAAAGCGGGGACGCGGCGCAGGATAATTACACAGCCAGCGATATTGAAGTTCTGGAGGGTCTGGAAGCCGTTCGTCTTCGCCCCGGTATGTATATTGGCGGCACAGATGATCGCGCGCTACATCACCTCTTTGCCGAAGTTATTGACAACTCCATGGACGAAGCCGTTGCGGGTCATGCCTCCCGTATCGAGGTTGAATTGGATGCAGAAGGATTTTTATCCGTCTCTGATAATGGCCGCGGCATCCCTATTGGCCCCCACCCGAAATTCCCAAAAAAATCTGCTTTGGAAGTCATTCTGACCGAACTTCATTCAGGCGGCAAATTTTCTAACAAAGCCTATGAAACCTCAGGCGGGTTGCATGGGGTCGGCGTCTCAGTGGTGAATGCCCTGTCGGATGTTTTGGAAGTCGAGGTTGCTAGAAATAAAACCCTGCACCACATGCGATTTGAACGCGGTAAGCCTGTTGGCAAAATTAAAAATATGGGCGCCATAAATAATCGCCGTGGCACTAAACTTCGTTTTCATCCGGACGCTGAGATTTTCGGTAAATCACTTCAATTCCGTGCTGTAAAATTATTTAACATGGCTCGCGCTAAAGCTTACCTTCAACCCGGCGTCGAAATTCGGTGGAAATGCGCGCCTGAGAAACTCAAAAACTCGCCAAATATACCAGAGCAAGCGGTCTTCCATTTCCCGGGCGGGCTGGCAGATTACCTATCCGAAACCCTGGGCACAAAAGCCACAATCACAGAAACTATTTTCTCCGGTAAGTCAAAAAAGGACACGGGGCATGGCCGCGTCGAGTGGGCCATCAGCTGGTCTCCCGAAGGTTACGGCGAAGCGGATAGCTTTGTGCGGTCCTATTGCAACACGGTCCCAACACCCGGCGGCGGGACCCATGAAGCTGGCCTGCGGGCTGCCATCACCAAAGGCCTCCGCGCCTATGCCGACCTAACGGGCATGGGGAAAAAGGTCAGCCATGTTACCCCAGATGATGTTATGTTCGGTGCGGGCGCACTCGTTTCTGTGTTCATCAAGAGCCCAGAATTTCAGGGACAAACCAAGGACCGTCTTTCCAATTCAGAAGCATCTCGTCTTGTTGAAAACGCGGTGAGAGACTTATTTGACCATTGGCTCGCCAGCTCCCCCAAAGATGCAACGAAGCTTTTAGAATGGGCCATTGAGCGGGCCGATGAGCGCGTCAAACGCCGCAAGGCCCGAGACGTGAAACGGAAATCCGCTACAAAAAAGTTACGTCTTCCTGGAAAGCTTGCTGATTGCTCCCGCAAGGGCAGCGAAGACACTGAAATATTTATCGTAGAGGGCGACTCAGCTGGCGGCTCCGCAAAGCAAGCGCGCTCCCGTGAAACCCAAGCCATTCTACCGTTGAAGGGTAAAATCCTAAATGTCGAATCCGCGACAATGGATAAAATTCAGCGCAATAACGAAATAAATGACCTTTCCGTTGCCTTAGGTATAGGACTTGGCCGGAAATTTGACATAGACGATTTGCGCTACGAGCGTGTTGTTATCATGACGGATGCGGATGTTGATGGGGCCCATATCGCCGCGCTGCTTATTACATTCTTCTATCGCTATACACCGGGCCTCATAGAGGCGGGTCGTCTATATATGGCCATGCCTCCGCTTTACAAGATGACACAAGGCTCAAAGACGATTTACGCCGTGGATGACGCGCACAGAGAAGAGCTTATGCAGACGGAGTTCAAAGGCAACAGTAAAGTTGAAATCGGCCGCTTTAAGGGTCTTGGAGAAATGAACCCTGCCCAATTAAAGGTCACAACGATGGACCCGAAAACGCGAACCTTAGCCCGTATCACTCTGGACGTAGATGAAATGGCAACAACAGAAAGCCTTGTCGGCACACTGATGGGTAAGCGCTCAGAGTTACGATATGAATATATTCAAGAGCACGCGAAATTCGTCGAAGAGGTCGATATTTAACAAGCGGAACGATTAACCGCGCGCAGGTCAAAACCTCACGCGGTTTTCAATTACATTCTATTGTTGATCAAAATCGGGGAGGTCGACCTTGGGTGTTTTACAGCCAATGACCCAAACATCATAAACGCCGTGATCTAGTGCGGACACGGCGGGGCGCGACGCAAACATCCATCCCGAAAAAACGGTCTTGGCCTCGCCGGTTTCTTTCCCATTGCCGTCAAGTTCTGCGTCTTCAATTTTCAAAAACGCAAAGATTTCTGGCAACTCTTCTGGCGGCCGTTTTTCGCAATGGACCGCATCTATGGAAAGGCTGCCATATTCCAGCGTATCCCCGACTTTCACCGTAAAATCCTGCGTGGTCGCCGTCACCTTATCTAGCGCCCGCAAAACAATTGCCGTCCCCGGAATATTTGCCGCCTGTGCCACACTACCAAGCCCGATGGCGAGCGTTAGACCGAGAGCAAGACACATACGCATCGACTTACTTACCCGGTTTCCAAGCTTCGTAATCTGACGCCACAGGTGCTCTGACACCGCCGCGGTCCAAACTCCCCTTTGGCTTATACGCAAAGGGTGTTCCCGTCAGATTAGGCACATGGCTCTCCTGCCATCCGTGCACCTTAATATCGATGTCTTTTGGAAGTTCGTCATAGGTGTGATGCAGCCAGCCATTCCAAACCGGCGGGACCTTCGAGGCTTCTGCATAATCCGAATAGATGACGTAGCGGCGATTGCGCCCGTCATAGCGTAGCTTCTCGCTTTCGAAATACTGATTGCCGAATTCGTCCTCTCCGACCTTCACGGCTTTCGTGCGAATTTGGAGTGAGGTGCCCAGTGTCGAGCCATTCCACCATGTGAATAAGCGTTTGAAAAATGCCAAGATCCGACTCCGGAGTGATAGGTTACAGGCGGGTAGTAAGCCCGACAGCCCCTTCGGTAAAGACCGAATATGTGTAGAATAAGGCAATGCCAGCGGGCATTAACGTGATATTTTGACAGAGCCCCTGAAAAAGTCAGAATCTTACGGGGATTTTATTGGAAACTGTGCAGTTTTACCCTGTAGAAGGAGCCGTGACTAAAAAACTGACCCCCGCCCTTCTGGCCCTCGCTACACTGGCCATCGCATTGCCTGCTTCGGCGCAAATACGTGTGGATGCGCGCATTCAAATGAGCAGCGGGTCCTGTTCGGGGTGTGATTTGTCAAATAAGGCTATGAACGGCATCCGCCTTAATAATGCCAACCTATCTGGTAGTATTTTCAACAACTCGAATTTGTCTGGCGGCTCTTTGGATGGCTCAAATTTGACAGGCGCACATTTCCGAAGCGCACTCATGTATCGTGTGCGAGGTGAAAATGTGACCATGCCGCGCGCCATATTGGAAGACGCCACACTCACAGAAGCCAATCTCACGAATGCCAAACTTGCCGACGCTAAATTATCCCGCGCCGATCTCTCGCGCGCCGTCTTCTCAGATGCAAATTTCGAGGGCGCCGAGTTTGACAAAGCGGACCTGACGGGCGCCCAATTCAGAAGCGGGAAATTTCGAAACGCGCGATTCGGAACTGCCAATATGCAAAACGCACTTTTTGACGGGGCCGATTTTTCTGGGGCCGATATGTCTCAGGTCGAAAGCCTCACGCAGACCCAATTAGAAACAGCTTGCGGCGACGAAAAAACTCGCCTCCCCGTGGGCCTCTCTCTTCCTTATTGCGACGGGATAAGCGAAGCTTTCTATAAGCACGACCATGCGGGGCTCAATCAAAACTTGACGGATGCCGCGCAACGTTTGGACAGGGCAATCTCCGACGTCGAAAATTTACTCGCGGCTTCAGCCCCTCAAGACAGGGCCCTCAGGACGCGCCTACAGCGCATCCATAGTGATCTCGTGCAGAGTAAAGCCGCTATAGCGCCTTAGGCATCCGGCGCTAATCTTTTGGGATTGGCGCGACGGTTTTAATATTCAGCTCTTTGAGTGCAGACTGATCGACTTCCGCTGGCGCGTTCATCATTAAGTCCTGCGCATTCCCGTTCATCGGGAAGAGGATGACATCGCGAATAGTTTCTGTGCCCGCGAGCAGCATAACAATACGGTCGACACCGGGCGCAATTCCTCCATGCGGCGGTGCGCCAAATTTAAACGCATTGATCATGCCCGCGAATTTATCCTCTACGACTTCTGGGCCGTAACCTGCAATTTCGAACGCCTTATACATGACGTCGGCCTTGTGGTTTCGGATTGCACCTGAAGACAGCTCTACGCCGTTACACACGATGTCATATTGATAGGCGAGGATATCCAGTTTCTTCTCATCCGTATCCGCCTCGAGCAGGACATCCATCGCGGATTTGCCTTCTGGCGCTTGCGGCATAGAGAATGGGTTATGCGAGAAATCAATCGTATTATTATCTTCGTCCCATTCATACATCGGGTAATCGATCACCCAACAGAATTTGAAGACTCCCTCGGGGATAAGACCAAGCTCTTTAGCAACCTTATTTCGCGCGGCCCCCGCCAGCTTATAGGCGGCCGCTTTCTTACCAGCAGAGAAGAAGACACCGTCGCCAGCCCCGAGGCCCATCTTATCAAGCAACGCCTTGAGGAGTTCTGGGTCAAAATTCTTTAGCGCTGGGTCTTGGGACACAACAGCGCCGTCTTCTTTGCGCAGGCGCGCATAGCCGAGGCCCGGTGCCTGCATTTCTTTCTTCGCCCATTTGTCGAGGCTGTCGAAGAATTTACGCGATTGGCTGTCCGTCGCACCTGGCGCAGGAATGGCAATAACCTTACCGCCGCCGTTTGTGATTTTGGCAAAAATACCAAAGCCCGTTTTGCTTTCATCTGTGAAAAATTCGGACACATCGGTCAACTCAAATGGGATGCGTAGGTCGGGTTTATCTGACCCATATTTCGCCATCGACTCTTTGTAGGGAATACGCGGAAACGGCGTCTCGACTTTACGGCCATTGGCGAATTCTTCGAACACACCTGCCATAACAGGTTCAATCGCCTGAAAGACATCCTCCTGCGTGACAAAGCTCATCTCGACATCAAGTTGATAAAACTCGCCGGGTGAACGATCAGCGCGCGCATCTTCATCGCGGAAACAAGGCGCGATTTGGAAATAGCGATCAAAGCCCGCGACCATGAGCAGCTGTTTAAATTGCTGCGGCGCTTGCGGGAGCGCATAAAATTTACCCGGGTTCAAGCGCGATGGCACGAGAAAATCGCGCGCGCCTTCGGGGGAACTTGCCGTCAAAATCGGCGTTTGAAATTCTGTGAAGCCCTGCGCAATCATACGGCTGCGGAGGGAGTTAATCACCTGCCCGCGTAAGATAATATTATTATGAAGCGTCTCACGGCGGAGGTCGAGATACCGGTGCTTGAGACGGATTTCTTCAGGATATTCTTGCTCACCGAAAACGGGAAGCGGGAGCGGGTCAGCTTGACTCTCGATAAGAAATGTCTGCGCGCGCAATTCAACTTCACCCGTATCCAGTTCCGTATTGACCGCCTCAGCGTCGCGGGCGAGGACCTCCCCTGTTACAGTGATAACAGATTCCGAAGGGCAACGCTTTGCGCTCTCGTAAAACGCTTCATTCGGATAGACCACGATTTGGCTGATGCCATAATGGTCGCGAAGATCGATAAAGAGCGCATTGGCATGTTCACGTTTACGGTGAACCCAGCCCGATAATTTTGCGGTTTCGCCGACGTCAGTTTTACGAAGTTGGCCACAGGTGTGGCTACGGAAAGCGTGCATGATATATCCTCTAGTTCGATATCAGAACTCTTGTGATGCGGGTCTGATAAACCGTCAGCCGCATCGGGTTAATGTGCGAGCGGCCTAGCGGATAGAAGGAAAGTGTCAAGTGCAGCAGAAAACAGGATGCATATCGATAAGCGGAAGCGGACCGCCTCCGACGGGCTTAGACATCCACAGGCTTAATGCCGCCGTTCTTTGGTCATATCTATGGCTACAATCATAAAAACAGGAAAGTTAGTTGCCGCTGCCCCGGCTACGGTTATTTTTTTGAACACCTTCCAAAAACTCACGCGCTCTTTCTTCTTCCTCAGCCCATCGGGCTGCTGACGCACAGACCTTCTTTTTCAAATTAGACCCTGGGACCTTCTGACGTTTGCAAATTCGCCGATTTGGATCTTTTGCTTCTGTCTTTTCGGCGACGGGCGTTGGCTCAGCTTTTGTAACTGGCGCTGTTTCTGCGGTAGCGGTGGGTTCCGCAGCAGCGGTTGATTCTGCAACACTGACAACTTCGGGCGCTGTGTTGGGCGTCGCGCAAGCCGTGATTGCAAAACCAGCCACGGCAAAAGCCCCTATAAGTTTTAAAGTTAATTTCGCCATCAGATTTCCCTTCTCCGAGCGAATTTCGTCATAATCCGCGTTTGCAGACTAAATCAAAGTCTCAGAGATAAGACAAGATTGATTTGCGCTAATCTTGCTCTATCCTTGTCCTATGCCTATCCCTGTCTCCATACTCGATCTTGCCCGCGTTGTTGAGGGCGGAAGTATTTCGCAGAGTTTTGAGGATTGTGTAAGCACGGCTCAGGCCGCTGAGCGCTTTGGGTATAATCGGGTCTGGTATGCGGAGCATCATAACATGGCGAGTGTCGCCAGCTCGGCGACATCCGTCCTGATAGCCCACATTGCAGCGCAGACAAAAACTATTCGGTTAGGATCTGGAGGGGTTATGCTGCCCAATCACAGTCCGCTGACCATTGCCGAGCAATTTGGGACTTTGGCAACGCTGCACCCCAACCGCATTGACCTCGGCTTAGGGCGCGCGCCCGGCGGAGATCAGAATGTTATCCGCGCCTTGCGCAAGGACGGGCCCGCCGCGGCCAATCGGTTTCCGCAAGATGTTTTGGAGCTCCTTGCCTATTTAGGTGACCCAGACGAAGACGCCTCCTTACCCGTCAGAGCCATTCCAGGTGAAGGCACGAAAGTCCCCGTTTGGATACTCGGCTCTAGCCTGTTTGGCGCAAGGCTCGCGGCGCATTTAGGCCTGCCTTACGCCTTTGCCTCTCATTTCGCGCCTAACCACTTATTCGAAGCGGCGGAGACCTATCGCGCGAATTTTCAGCCCTCCCAATATTTAGACGCACCCTATTTCATGATGGCCTGTAATATCTTTGCAGCGGACACAGAGGCCGAAGCAAAGTTTCATTTCTCGACGCTCCTGCAAGCCTTTGTCGGTATCGTCACAAATAGCCGCGGGCTTATCGCGCCGCCTGTTGAAAATTATCAGCTACCCGAGGCCCTGCGTCCCCCTATTGAAGGCATGTTGCAAGGCAGCGCGGTAGGCACCCCAGAACAAGTCGCGAACCGCCTTTCCCTATTTCACGAGAAACTCGCGCCAGATGAGTTCATTTTTTCTATGCCCTTTTACCACCAAGCTGCGCGCTTGCATGCGATGGAGTTAGTCATGGATATCCGCGAAAAAATTGGCGGACTCGGCGAAGCTGCCTAAGGCTCCATTTTGGATTAAAATTTCTACGGGTGTGATGACAGCAACGTCCGTACAGTTTCAACATGCCGCGAGCTGGTGGGATAGACAAATTTAGGACAAGGTCCGACCCTTAAAAGGGGCGGCTGTCCGTCCCGTGCTTCGACGAAGGCGAGAAACTCTCGGCTGGCGTTTGGCAGGCTGGAGCACCACGGCCCCATGCAGCTCGTTTCCACATCGATCGGAAACTGCTGCAAAGCTTGATCGCGTGCAGGCGACGACGCAAGGGAAACGCCCTCGAAACGCACCCGCGTTATTTCCTTATTCTGCTGAAAGTTATTTCGGTTTCTGATCGGATTATATCCGCGTCGCGGTGTCTGTGCCGCTGCAGGGACAAAGCGGCCCGCCAACACATAATAGACTGTCTCGCTCGCTTTGACCTCTTCCAAGGTTTGAACCAAATTGGGTTCTACACAGCTTAGCGCAGACGCACTTTGCGAAAATAACAGCCCTCCCATCAGGGCCGCTATCCCTATTTTCTGACTCATACGCATAACGCCACCCTATTGGTTAATCTTAATTCGCTGAGTTTCTAATGGAAATTGGCTGAACGCGGGCTGAAATAAGACGAAAGATGAGTTCATGTGCGCGCTGCACAATTCCTCCACACCCCACGCATATTGGCTCCCCCATTTTCGCAAAGCACATCTGCAATAACGGCGCGAAGTCGATATTGTTTCGTTAAGCTTTCGACGTAATTTAAAGGTGAATTTAAATCTTCTCTATGGACACACATAATGTCGCTAGCAGACTTCCTGACTGTTGAAATGATTGGCTTCGTCGCCGCCTTTTTCACTTCGGCCTCCTTTTTGCCGCAAGCCATTATGGTTATTCGCACGCGCCAGACGGATGGCCTGTCGCTTACTATGTATATGATGTTCACCCTCGGCATTTCGCTGTGGCTGACCTACGGCCTCGCGACCACGGCCTGGCCCCTCATCTGCGCCAATACAATTACCATCTCTTTGGCAGGCTGTATTCTCGGCATTATGCTCGGGAATAAATGGAAAGCCGGAGAGCCGCGGCGCGCTGCGAAATCGCGCCTGTGCAAAATCCGCGCCGCCAAAACCGCCCGCGCCTAACACCGCTTTAGGGTTTCAGCCAAGCGGATTTTTCGACTATCCATCTCGGAATAGCGAGTAACGACACATCCCTAAAGTTAGGACAGCCCGCGTGATCGATTCCGCGATGGGAACCAAAATAAATAAATGTTTTACGCGGAAACGTTGAGCATTTCGCTTACGCGAATTACTCGGATCACGCGGCAGCGGTTTTTGAAGAAGCGGCCCGTCTGTCCTACCAGTTAGGGCAACTTTGGCCCCAGGCATCGGCTCTCACTCCTAAAGTCCCGGCACAAACTGAAGTGTCACCCTCAGCCGCTCAGACCCACCGTCTTCCGAACCAGTCAATGCAATTTATCGAAGATAAAATGCAAAGCGTGTTTTTTGCAAAAAAAAGCAAAAACACGAAGCGACGTCTCACCTGTCCTATGTTCGAAAGAACGAGTATAAATATGAGGCTCAAAACCTATTTCGAGGAACAAGTTTTTAAATTATTTTATAAGCGACTGAAAATGAAAGGTTTCAGCGCGTCTGAAGGTGTTTTGAAATGAGGAAGCAGGTCTTCACTCAAACATAGCTCTGATTTCACTCTCATACTTTGCGAAAACTTCGGGTGGATTTAACTGCTTCGCAGATGTGAGTATGTCGTCATCTTCCCCGCCATCATATTCCCCTGTGTAGAGCAAAAGATTAGCTCGCTCTGCCCCTCTTCCGAAAACGCCCTTTGCCTCACAATTTTTCATAGCTTCGATCATACATAACGGCACATATTCCCATACGGCGTCAAAATATTCCTCTGAAAATTTATCCTCGCCGCCAGAGAAGGCCTGTCTTAGGTCATCCAACCACTGCCAAGTTTCCTCCAAAGTGGCTTGCTCCGCAATGAACTCATAGTCCAACCATTCCATCCAACCCCATTTATAATAGGCCAGCTCCTGGGCTTTGGAGCGTTTCATCTTGGCGAGCTTTTTCTTATCGTCGCCGAAGATGTTTTGTAGCTCTTTGAAGCGCGCCTCTATTTTACCTGGGTCCGTGACAATATTTGACGCCGTATAAACTCGCTCTAAATTCTCATATGAATTCGCGTGCAGTGACACGCTACTTCTATCGCCATAAGTCGATAAAACGAAGGCGTAGAATGTGTCCTCGGGATAAGTTTTACGAATGGATTGAACCGCCTCCTCAACGCCTTTTTCAATCAACCACATCAGCGATTCGAAATCTGCTGCTTTCGGAGTTTTAGGTGTCAACACAACACCCAACTACCCGCCCGCAATCGCAATCACAGGAACGCCGTCCCGTTTCGCCTTCACATTCAACCGTTTGATTTGCGTAATCACGGCGGGGTCGGTGGGAAATTGCGAATAGAGCTGTCTGGCGACGCGCATTTGAGTGGCGCGTTTTTCGGGCGAGTCGAAAAGATAGATGACCAGCTCATGATCTTTGCGCGTCTTAATCAAGCCTTGGCGCTCCATGGCTTCGGCCCAAGGCACAGCGGCCTCCCTGTTTTTGGCCTGCAAATGCGCCTTCACGAGCGTCTTGATGAGCGTCGGTCTTTGCGGCCCGCCCGCATTGAAATAAGCCTCTAATTGCTGCGCGCCCAGCGCGAAGTTTTTCTCCGCGATATTTAATTGCGCGAGATTAGCCTGCAGGTCGCGCGTGTCTTTTTGGCTGAGGCCCCCCGCATTTATCGCATTTTGAAAGGCCTCAATCGTGTCCTCATTTTTGCCCCGCGCATAATGGGACGCGCCCATCATTTGATACATCGTTGAGACCTCATAAGCCGACAGCCCGTCGAGCTTCAGCCCCTTTTTGAGCGCGCGAATAGCCTTCTTATGCTCATTCTGCCCCTGCAGCGCTTGCGCCTCAGAGGCGAAAGGATAGCTCTCAGGACCAAAAGTCGGCGCACCAGAGGTCTGCGCAAAAGCCGAACCGCAAAGCATAAGGCTCGCCGCAACGCCAAGCATAGCGTGTTTCAATAATGTCCGCATCATAGTCTCCTAATCAATGGGGCCGCGCGGCCGATTCCAGTTTGGTTAGGTATAGCATAGTGTGGGGTTTGTGAAAGTTTGCTGACTTTTTGTGGGTGGGGTGAAGCAGCTCCCTCCCCTTTTGACCGTCATCCTCGGGAATCTATGTCGTTACCTAATCCCGTCACTCTAGGGCACCGACCCTGGGATCCATCGATGAATTGAAAAATGGATCCTCGGGTCAAGCCCGAGGATGACGGGGTAAGAGAGCAGAAAATCGTCCTCAATCATGGTCAAAAATAAACTCACCTGTATTCGGCTCCAAAGGATGCCACTGCGGATTTGCTGTCTCAATCAACTCAATTTTCCATTGGCGCAACCAGCGCTTGAGAGATTTTTCGCGCTGTATCGCCTCCGCCATGGTCTCATGATACTCAAACCAAACCAGACGACGAACATCATATTTAGCCGTAAAACTCTCTGTTTTCGCTTTGGAGTGATGCTCCCATTCTCGCGACGCTAAATCAGATGTCACGCCAATATAAATCGTGCCATGGCGTTTAGACTCCATCATATAAACACAAGGCTGCATGGGAGTGAGATAACAGACCTACCTCACCCCGTCACCCTCGGGCACCGACTCGAGGGTCCATGCCAGCGCCCAGAGATGGATCCTCGGGTCAAGCCCGAGGATGACGAAGAGTAGAATAAATTAGCAAAAATCTCTGAACCAACACTCAATACCGTCATCCCCGAGGGTCCATCTCTGAATTGAGAAATGGGTCGCGCAAAACGCCATTTTCGCCTCGTTTTATGAATGGGCAGTATAAACTGTGATTATGGCTGCTCTATAGATTTCATTGAAGTCTTACTATTTGAAACCATATGTTTGATTTCGCTCAATCGCTCATATGCTGCATCATTAAATGGCGAAGATTTTATCAAACGACGACCTTTGCCATTTTCATCAACAAAATATTCACCCGATACGGGATTAGCAGACATCTCGAAATAATATGCTGCTCGCTCCAAATTACGATCGGCTCCTAGTCCGTAGAAGTATCTTTCGGCGAGTTCAAAAGATGCCTCTCGCGATTTATATTCCAAATCATATTGAGTAGATAAATCCAACAACTCTGCATTAGTCATTCGCGAAATCTCAGTAGAGATTTCAATGAGGTGCGTTATCTGCCCAAAACTTTCAGAGAAAGGAAAAAACGATAGCATCAGGCAGACACCCATTTTGTCAAATTTCTTTGCCAAGCTAGTCCAAATATCTAATCAATAGCTTCCCGCTCCGTCCCATCCTCGGACAAATAAAGCTTCCCGCCAAGCTCCTCGAACTTCTTCGACATTTCAGCCATACCCTCTTGAGCTTCATCAGGATAAAGCGCGGCCTTTTCATTCTCACTTAACCCATCGGCATAGTCGCGCACGTCTTGCGTGATTTTCATGCTGCAAAACTTCGGACCGCACATGGAGCAGAAATGCGCGGTTTTGTGGGCGTCTTTCGGTAGGGTTTGGTCGTGGAAATCGCGGGCCGTTTCGGGGTCGAGGGCGAGGTTGAATTGATCTTCCCAGCGGAATTCGAACCGCGCGCGAGAGAGCGCATCATCGCGGATTTGCGCGGCGGGGTGCCCTTTGGCGAGGTCAGCGGCATGAGCCGCGAGCTTATAGGTAATCACACCGACTTTGACGTCATCGCGGTCAGGCAGACCCAAATGCTCCTTGGGCGTCACATAGCAAAGCATGGCCGTGCCGAACCAACCAATCATCGCCGCGCCAATGCCCGATGTGATATGGTCATAGCCAGGCGCAATATCCGTGGTCAGCGGGCCGAGCGTATAGAACGGCGCTTCGCCGCACTCCCTTAATTGTTTTTCCATATTCACTTTGATTTTATGCATCGGGACATGACCTGGGCCTTCGATCATGACCTGACAACCTTTCTCCCACGCAATTTTCGTCAGCTCGCCGAGCGTTTCTAGCTCTGCGAATTGCGCGCGGTCATTGGCGTCGGCGACTGCGCCGGGACGCAGGCCATCACCGAGGCTAAATGTGACATCATAGCGGCGCATGATGTCGCAGATTTCTGGGAATTTCGTATAGAGGAAGCTCTCCTCGTGACGGGCGAGCATCCACTTCGCCATGATGGACCCGCCGCGCGAGACAATCCCGCAGACGCGGTTCGCGGTCAGATGGATATAAGCAAGGCGCACGCCCGCATGGATGGTGAAATAATCGACCCCCTGCTCGCATTGTTCAATCAGTGTGTCGCGGTAAATTTCCCATGTCAGATCTTCGGCGACGCCGTTGACTTTCTCGAGGGCTTGGTAAATCGGCACAGTCCCAATCGGCACGGGCGAGTTGCGGATAATCCATTCGCGCGTGTTGTGAATGTTGCGGCCCGTGGACAGGTCCATGACATTATCTGCGCCCCAACGTGTGGCCCAAACCATCTTCTCGACTTCTTCTTCAACCGAGGACGCCACAGCGGAGTTACCGATATTGGCGTTGATTTTCACGAGGAAATTCCGGCCAATAATTTGCGGCTCTAGCTCGGCATGGTTGATGTTAGACGGGATGACCGCGCGGCCTCTCGCAATTTCCTCGCGGACGAATTCTGGCGTAACGAAAGCGGGGATGTCTGCGCCGAAGCTCTCGCCCGCTGCGACTTTCTCTTCTGCCCCGTCGAGCATTTCCTGACGGCCGAGGTTTTCGCGCTCGGCGACATAGATCATCTCTTTGGTGATGATGCCCGCTTTGGCGAATTCATATTGGGTGACCATTTCGCCGTTCCCATTTTCATCAACAATGCCTCTGAGCGGGGCGTTTTTGATAGGAAATTCACGCGCAAGGAAACGCCCCGTTGCGCCGCCATTATCTTCGGGTTTTACGTCACGGCCTTTATATTCTTCCACGCCGCCGCGCTCTTTCACCCACGCAGTCCGATGACGTTCTAGGCCCTTCTCGACGTCGATTGTCACACTCGGATCTGAATAGGGTCCTGACGTATCATAAACAGGCACAGGCGGCTCATTCGCGCTAGGGTGCAGGGCGATAGAGCGGTGCGGCACGCGCAGGCTCGGGTCCGCTTTCGGCGCGGTGTAGGTCTTAGTAGACGCCGGCAAAGGCCCCGTCGTCACTTCGGGTGTTTTGAATTCAGATTGATCGACTGGCTTGTTCATGATGTTAGGTCCAAATCTGGGCGAGGTGTCTTAAAGAGCTTTAGAAGAATGTTCGAGTCGTAGGAAATGAGATTCACAGTTTCCGCGTTAAGCACGGCGCGGGGGGCACAGCCTGTCATACCTCATCTTTTCCCAAAAGAGAGATTGCTACTGGCGTATGTGCCGCCGAAATTATTTGCGAGATTGGCCACTTGCGCGACGCAGTCTAGAAATTGCTCTTCCGTCAGTTCCGCCAAAGGATGGGTGAAAACTGACCAGAGCGTTTCATCCCGAATAGCATATTTTGCATCTAGCGCGCTCGAAAAATTCGCCTCCAACAAACGCGCGAGTGCCTCGGCATTTAATCGGTCAGTAGAGGTGATAGGACTAATAATCCGCATACGGTTATACCGCTCATGCGTGATAACCAAAATATCTCGCCCATCAATCAGAAACTGCCAATTGCCTATTTGCCCGCCAACGTCGGGTGTGATTTGATGTATCAAATCATTCAGACATTTATTGGTCATATGCTTGCGAACATTGGGTTTAGAAGAAAATGGATTTTTCATTCTGTCCCAATCTCACGTCTTTCGCCCGGCACAGAAAAATAATCTGTGCCAGAGGTTACGAGGCTCTCAGGAATATTTTTTGGTACATGCACGGCAATGACATGCTCCGCATTTAGCAAGCTATTAACGCTCAGCTCACTCGCCGCGCCCACAAACCAAACCGGAACAAACGCCATGTCAGATATTTTTTTGCTGAACAGTGGAGCCTGCGCTTTGAGCCCGTTTTCATCGGGATCAGCATCCCCCAAATGCATCACCGTCGCGTCAGGACTAAGAGAGACGCGGTAGACAATATTTTCCACCTTAGCTTGGCGCGCCCCGCCAGCATGTGGCAAGCGAAGCCGCGTCACCGCAACGGACTCTCCGCCCAAATCAAAAACATCTTCCAAACTCGCATTCAGGGCAATTAGGTCCGAGTGCGTGCGCGCCGCTAAGACCGCATCCCACCGCGTATCTTCTTCTAATTTAGACAGTGCCTGTTGCGGCACGAAAAGCTTCACCTCTGGGTTTACCAAAAGATATTCAATCATGAGGTTCGCCGCAAAATGATCCCCATGCGCATGGCTCACGAAAACCGCATCGACGCCGTCAAAAGGAGCCTGTCCTGACATCATTAGCGCCTGCGTCTCTTGCGCGACCAATTGGAAACTGCCGTAATCCTTATCGAAAATGGGATCGAATAGAATTTTAACGGAGCCGCTTTCGACCATAACGGCAGAATGGGCAAGGAACTCCGCGGTGCCGCCCGAATGGTGATGATGAGACCCCTTGCAGGCCGCAATAAACAGACAAGACATACCAAGCGCTAATGACGCCAATTTAGAGAGAGCAACGGCCACGCTTACGGCTCAGCCTTGGCGACATAGGGCGCGCCGTAACGCGTCAAATAAGATTTCACAGGCTGTCCTGCTTTTGTCGTGACGATATACAGACGGTCATATTCGGATGCCTCGACGATTGGCGTTCCGCCCTCACCGCCCAGAAGCTCGACTAAAGGCGGCGTTGTATTGCTGTGCCCGACGACTAAATGACGTCCCGGCGTCATTTTTAATTTCTTCGCAAGAGACGGAAGGTCACGCGGGTCATAAATCTCTATTTCTATCCCCATTTTAACAGCCAAAGGCTCGGCCGTATCGCGCGTGCGGACATAATCGCTGCTATGGATATGCGTTATCCCTTCACCGCCCAGACGATTAGCAAGCGCGAGGGCGCGAGCTTTACCCGCATCGGTTAACCCGGGATCGTCCGCCTCCGCCGTTTTTTCAGCATGCCGCACGAGGAATATTGCGTCTGTTTTTGGCACTGAAGGCGCGCAAGCGAGTAGCCCAAAGAGCCCCACCAGAATAGCGACACCTAGCGCAAGCTTGTATAATAGATTAAATTTCATTTTGCCCCCAGACTCGTAAAACAAGTTCGCGGCATAACCAGCATACACACAGCAATAGCGTCGACATCGCCCAAACTCATTATCCGTCCTTCCGCCTACTTATTGTAGGATCAAGTTCAAAGGGTGCGTCTCAACCGGCTCACTCAGCATAGGCTCAGCAAACGAGGTGCCCCTCGGTTTAGATATAGTCTGCCAGACGTAACAAGTTTACGCAAGTTGAAGCCCCATATTTTTCGCGGCTCAAAAATCGATGCGCCGCCTAAAAAAGCTGGCCGTAAGGCGTAATTTTATGATTTCACTTTAGCGACAGGTTTGAGCGGACGCTGGAAGTCCATCGATAAATTCCACAAGGTCCGCTTTTAAGGTCGTGTCACCATCGAAATGACGCGATAAGACCTTCACAACATCCGTGTGGCTCTGCTTGGGATAAATTTTTACTTGAACTTGTCCTCCGCGCGCGCGTATTTTTTCCGCTAATTGGGTCGCATTTACTGGACTAACAACGGTGTCTGCGTCGCCATGTCCGAGAAATATGGGGGGCGTGGGTCCGGTAACATTATTTAATACAGCGTCTTCTTTTGTAAACCGATCTGGGAATATCTGAATCAAACGCTCACCTGTCAAAGGCACAACGCCAACAGGGGCTGCTAGGCTAATGACGGCCGAGACGGTCTTACACCGATCGATACCGGCACGTCTTAAATATTCATCGCGCAGCCCCAGCATCAAAACATTATAAGCCCCCGCAGAATGGCCAATTAAGACAATCTTTCGGCCAGGGAATTCTTGAGTAATATGCGCAACTGCGCGCGCATTATCCTGTATAAAGTCAGGGAACTTCCCATCAGGGAAAAGTCGATAATTGGGCAAAGCGATATCATATCCAGACTTTGTAAAACCCTCAGCAAGAAACTTATAAATATCTTTAGAGCCGCTATCCCACGACCCGCCGTGTACGAAGACTAAAACAGGGGCGTCTGCCTTCGGCTTTTCCGCGCGGTAGATATCTAATTTGTCGCGCTCGGCGTCGCCAAAAGGCACATTCTTGGTTCTGTCAAATGTTGAAGATGGCGTGATCCCATTCAGAATAGACACAGGGGCACAGGCGCTTACGAGGCCTGCCATCGTCAGAACGAGGCCGTTTTTTGCGAGTTTAAAAACCATATCTTAACTACGCCAAAACTTTAGACCCGGCATATCCCATAGTGAGAGTTAATTCTTAATGATGCCCGCATAGATTACAACAAAAACGGGGGAAGACGCGATGACAATTTCGCGATGTGCAAGGTTTTTAATTTCAGCCATAGTCTGCGGTTTTCTATTGAGTGGGTGCGCAAAAACAGAACCAGATATTCCGACGTTCGATCCATTAGATAAAGTTCAACAAAGCGAAGGCTGGAAAGTTGGGCCAGCAGTTGCCGTATCTCCCGGTACCGAAACCCCCATGGCCCACCATGTTCAAACCATTGCGTCTGGGTTACATAATATCGATTTTGATACACCGCCAACCGCTCTTATCCCGGTTGAACCCTCCTGTAAGGTTACAAAGCCAAGTACAAACAGCGGAAAATATCTTATCATCGGAGATGGGAGTGCAAATTTCTCCCTTATGAAAAAACCCAAAGTAAGAAGCTTGCTTACCGTCACTCAGAAAAAGGCAAGCCACTTGGCCAAAGCCCAAGTTGAAACCACGTTAGTAAACCAAACTCGAAGCAATGAAGTAACTGGGCGCGTTCCTCTGCCGGCCAGCAGCATGGCCATTAAGGACGTCTTTATTACCCAAACATCTGAACCCGTTGCTGTGGCTTTGACGGGCGGCGGTCTTTTTAATTTCAACTTGGCCCCTGGCGTACGTTTGACAGGCGTGGTCGTCTATGCCGGCGAAACGGCCTATAACAAAACAGATCAAGCCGCTGTAGCGGGCGTGCCAGCGGGTGTGCCAGTAAACTTTGTGTCGGAGAAACATCCTGCCTCCAAAGAGTGCTGGACCCGTGTCCAAGCTCGGCCCGATAAAAGTTGGCCCAAAAGACTGCAAGGCGGCAGGCGCTACAAAGCCCTTCTTCCACATTGGAAAACCTTCTACCGAAAAGTCAGAAAAGACATCGGTGATGTGCCTCAGAAGAATGTTATCAGTGTCAGCTATTCTGGGCATTACCTTATCGGACCGGCCCCTACCCGCTATGAGGACCGCATTCCCTATGTCGCCTTTGCTGGGAAAACGGTACATTACATGGAAGCCGAACATGTAAATTTCGGAACCCGAGAAGAAAACAACGCCTTTGCGCGGCAAATTCTAGACCAATATTACGAGGCACAATTAAAGGCGGCTCGAAAATGAGACGCCTAGCCACAATATTCTTCTGTCTCGGTCTTGCCGCTTGCGGCGGTGAATCTGCGGAGAAAAGCGGTGTGATGCCGGGCATCGCTACAGGCGGCTATAACGCGCCGACCCAGAATGAGGCAACAGCCTCATATCTGCTAGGGTTTGAAAGACGGTATAATATCCCAGAGCTAGACTATCCCGAGGACATAAAGGCGCGCATCCGAAAAGCCCGTATTGAAAGATTTGAGCGAGACATGCGGATTGGTCGGAAACGCTCTAAAATGATAGCGCGGCTCGCGCTCATGGCGCTGAATGACCCTGAGGCCATAGCGCTTCTTGAGGAGATAAAAAACGCGCCAGATGATGAGGAGGAGAATATTCGTTTGATGATGCGTTTGTTCACACTGACGAGCGATCAAAATCAACGCCCCGCTTTATCGGCCTCTCAGCGGGCGAGAATTTACGACAAGGCCATCAAAACCTATAAACGTCAGTTTCGCGATTTGAACGTTAGCGCCTGTCGATGGACGGAGATGCAACGGCTTATCGGGTCAGGTCATGACGCCATGGCATTCATTCACGGCCAACATCCCGCACAAGGGTATAGGTGCGAGGTTGATCTCACCCTCGAGAAAAACAGAGGCTACCCGCGTGTGACCAGCTTCACCGGGTTCTGGGTGAAAGACCAATCTGGAGAATGGGATTATTACGGAAATTTTGAATCCGTCGGGCTAAAACCGCGACGACAACAATTAGATCCTGATATGTTGCGCGACCCCGAAGGGACAATTATGCGGCAATCCAGATTTGATATGATAGCGAGCTCTTTTCAAAACTAAGCTCGCTATCGATAGTGTTTGGGTTCAGACGCTAGCAGCAAGAACTGCCTTGGCTTGGGTCTGTCGTAAGCTTTGGCGCTCCGCGCTTTGTTTCTTGCGGGTCGCGGCGACGTACGCCGCAATCGCTGGCCGGCCATTCGATGCGCTCCGTGACAGGAATGCTCGGCTCAACCGCATAGAACATATCTGAATAAGGTTCTTGCTGCATAAGCTTAAACGTCTTTTCGCAGACCGCTGACCGCTCGCCGCGCATAAAGACGTGACCATCATCATCTTGTACCTGACGCCATGGGCCTTTATAAATTACGGCTTGGTTCTTCTCGAGGCACTCACCTTGCTTGCCCTTATAGGCGAGATAGGTGGCAGAGCGAAACTCAATACCTTCGACAATCTGCCAAGGCTCCATCTCAAACTTATCGACAGTAATGCCGTGGAAGCCCGCTTCTTCGAGGGCTTCGATAAAGCCGACTTCTGTCAAAGCACCAGAGATACAGCCCGACCAGAGACGCTCGTCTTTTTTCATTTCCTCTGGGCTCTCCTCGTCGGAGATAATATCGGAAACAGCCACACGGCCGCCGACTTTCAAGACGCGGAACATCTCGGCGAAAAGCTGCTTCTTCTTTGTGTCAGACACCAAATTCAACACGCAGTTTGAAACGATTACATCGACGGAATTATCCGGAATCATTTTCATTTCGGACTTCATGCGCAAAATCTCGGCGTCCATGATCTCCATATCGCGGGCAGAGGTTACAGGGTTGTCTTTCAACCACGCATCAAGTGCATCAAGGTCGAGTTTCAAATCTTCAATATGACCGCGGCGAAATTCAACATTCGCATAGCCGACGCGCTCGGCGATAATGGGCGCATTTTCGCGGGCAAGGGCCAGCATTTCATCCGTCATATCAACGCCGATGACTTTCCCTTTCGGGCCAACAATCTGAGAGGCAATAAAGCAAATTTTGCCGCCGCCCGATCCCAAATCCAGAACCGTTTCACCTTCACGCACATAACGCGAAGGGTCACCACAGCCGTAATCTCGATCGAGAACATCCTGAGGGATGATTTCGAGATATTGCGGGTTATAATCTACAGGACAGCAAAGCGCAGCTTCGACGGCTTGCGCCCCTGCGCCATATCGGTCTTGTACGCCATCGCGAACATCCGCGTTCGTTGCATCAACATTTTGAAAACTATCATCCATTTGGACACCCTCATTCTAGTAGTGACTAGCCTTCTAAGCATTTATATGCGCAGGTCAAAACACTCAGCTGTGATAACTGCGTTAACCTTGCCAAACAAGACCCATCACATATGATGTAAGACATGTCCAAATTTTCTAAGTTAACCCTGTATCACTACCCCCTCTCCCGATCTGCTCGGGTAAAATGGCTCTTACATGAGATGTATGATGACGATTTTGAGACGCGCCGGGTGGCCTTACGCCAAGGCGAGCAATTTACGCCGGAATTCTTGGCAAAGAACCCCAATCATGGAGTCCCCGTTTTGGCTGTCACCTATGCGGACCGAACGGAGCAAACCATCACAGAGTCCCACGCCATCCTCATGTGGCTCGCGGATCAAGATGAACGATTTGCGCCCCCACCTACGGATCTTGCGGCGCGCGCAACCTATCTTCAGTTAATGGCGCTGGGCGGATCGTGGATGGACCAAATGCTCTGGAACATTCGCTTGCACGAAACGCTTCTGCCGAAAGCCGCAAGGAACGAAGCTTTCGCGAAGTTTAACCGTGACAAAATTGAGAATGAAATCGCACCTCAACTCTCCGCTAGGCTTGAGCAAAGGGACTATATTTGCGGGGAAAGTTTTACGGCAGCCGATTGCATGACAGCCCATAATGTGAACTGGGCCGGGGCCTACGGGCTATGCCGCACAGACATATTTAAAGCCTATATGTCCCGCATGAAAGCCCGACCAGCGTTCCAAATGGCTTTTGCCGATGCGGCAGCGTTCGAAGGGTAAATCATGAAACTTGGACAATCAGACGTTTCTGTCGGGATGATAGCCTTTGGCTGTTGGCGCTTTGCGGGGCATGATGTTGCGACAGCTGATAGGCTAATCCGCACGGCCCTCGATGCGGGAATGAACCTAATCGACACGGCGGATATTTACGGATTTGATGAGTTTCCAGACCGCACAGACAAGGGGTTTGGGCAAGCCGAGCAGCGCTTAGGGGAAGTTCTGGCCGCCGCGCCAAGCCTACGCAAGCAAATCGTCTTAGCCACAAAAGGCGGCATTGACGCCGTCCGTCCCTATGACAGCTCATATCGCTATCTCATGCGCGCGATAGACGCTTCATTAGGACGGCTCAAAACCGACTATGTGGACCTTTACCAAATCCACCGCCCAGACCTCACAACGCCGATGTCCGAAGTCGCCCGCGCCTTAAATGAAATGGTCGATAGCGGGAAAACTCGCCTGATAGGTGTCTCCAACTTTACGGTTCCACAAATGCGCGCTTTGCAGGCCCATCTCGCCCACCCGATTGTTTCCGTACAACCAGAGTTTTCCGCTTTGCAGCAATCAGCCCTTGAAGATGGCCATTTGGATTTCGCCGAAGAAATAGGCGCAACTGTTTTGGCATGGTCTCCGCTAACTGGCGGGAAAATTCCAACAACAGACGGGCCTGTACAAAGTGTTTTAGACGCCATCGCAAATACATATGGCATTTCCCGCGGGACGGCGGCTCTCGCCTTTACACGCGGATTTGGCGCAGATGTCATTCCCATTATCGGTACACAAAACCCAAAAAGAATTACCGAGTCAGGTTACGCCGCGCAAGTGAACCTTATCGCACGCGAGGTTTATGATGTCATCGAAGCCTATCGCGGCGTCAGCATGCCTTAAAGCAATCCGTCGAAATCAGAGGCCGCATGACGTTCCTTAAGTCCTTTTTCATCCCAATACCGATTGACTAATTGCCCCCGGCGGAAAGCGGGGCGCGCTGCGAGCTGCTGCGTCCAGCGCTGCAAATGTTTGTAACTCTTAACGTCGAGGAACTCTCCAGCTTCGTAAAGAAGCCCTCTCGCCATACCGCCATACCACGGGTAAATCGCGAAATCGGCGATCGTCATGTCATTGCCCGCGATATATTCATTTTGCGCCAGCTGCTTATCCAATACATCCAACTGCCGTTTCACCTCCATTGCAAATCGATCAATACAGTATTCAATCTTCATTGGCGCATAGGCGTAGAAGTGGCCAAAGCCGCCGCCAAGATAGGGCGCGCTGCCCATTTGCCAAAAGAGCCAGGACAGGCACTCCGCGCGGGCCGTGCCGCTTTTCGGCAGAAACATGTCAAACTTCTCGGCCAAATGCATGAGGATAGCGCCAGACTCAAAAACCCGAACGGGCGTGTCACCAGAGCGGTCCATAAAAGCGGGAATTTTGGAATTCGGATTTACATCAACGAACCCCGAGCCAAACTGATTGCCTTCCATGATATTTATCAGCCACGCATCATATTCGGCCGCGCTTACGCCGGCTTCCAGCAGCTCTTCCAGCATGATTGTGACTTTCACACCATTGGGCGTGCCGAGAGAATAGAGCTGCAAGTCATGCTTGCCGATTGGCAGCGCTTTATCATGTGTTGGACCAGATTTGGGGCGATTAATATTCGCGAATTTTCCGCCCGAGGCTTTGTTCCTCCAGACCTTTGGCGGCGTCCACTCTGATAAGGTTTGTTCGCTCATCGTCTCTCTCCATAATATTTAGCCTCCCAAACTATTCGGTTTGAGAGGCTAAGGAAAGTGACGGTTTAGTGAAACGCTATTTAATTGTTTCGTTTGCCTCTAAAATTCTGATTTTACCGCCATCGGACATTTTGCCATCGGCAGGCATAGCGTCGTCAAACATCTTTTGTGTGACCTGACCCATGTCTAGGCGTACAGAGAAAACGCGCGGTTGGCCATCAGCTTCGGCAAACACATTCAGGAAGTAAACGCCATCGACATCCGCTTTCACGTCTAAATCCCAAACATGCGTTTCGGGGCTCGCGAGGTCGAAAGTTTTAGAAGACGAACCGCCGAACAGGCTCAGGCCCGCGCTGGGTTCAATGCTCACCGTTAGTGTGCCGCTGTCATAGGCCTCATCAAATCGAAGCTGAACGGGTTGGAAGGATCCTGACGCCATAACTTTCGGTAGAACAGACTCTATTGTCACGCTGGCACCAGGTTTTACAGTCGCGATGGCGCCGGACGTCTTATGTATATGCTCTGAGTGCGCCTGATCTGCACTGGCACTTGGCTGGGAAGACGCCGTGCAGGCTCCGAAGCTTACCGCAACCGCGAGGCTTAAAGCGAATTTCAAGTAAGACATTATTGCGCCTCCAAGCTCATAGTGAAGCAGAAATCTGCAGGAGTTGACCTGCCAGCGACAAAATCAACATTTTCGAAAGCGTGAGCATCCATGACATGCTGTCCCGCCGACAGGGTAATCGTTTGCGTTTCAACGTTGTTATCGCCCGATTGGCCAACACCAACCAGCGCTCCATTCCTGAAGACCAGGAAATCAGGATCGCTAGATGCGGGGCCCGATGTGCGCGTCATAACAAAATTATACGCTCCCGCACTTGGGATTGTAAATTCAAGGAAACGGCGATTGCCATGCTTATTAAAAGTACCGAAGTTATCGCGGGAACATACTTCAACATCTGTCCCATTTGTCGGTAGGTTCAAATAAACAGGTAAGGCGTCAGTAATCCCGCCCGTATTCGTCTCACCCACACCAAATCCAGTGGAGCCATTAATGTCTTGCGCATTCGTCAGCGCAGTAATCTCAGCCGAAGACACACCGGATTGATTACCCAAGGCTTCAAGGAAGGCAAAGATTGATGTGAAGGCTTCCGTTTCCCGATAAGCTGGATCTGTGAAAGCGCCGTAAATCGGTGCCAGGCCGAAACTTGCTGTATCGGCACCATCATCGTCGGCATCGAACAAATCATACAGGATGGACTGCACGGAACCTTCGGAATACCAGCCTGTCGAAACATACGTATTATTTTCAACGTTAATGCTGAACCCGCGAGCTTGCTGGGTGCCAGAGCTATCTCTGTATATTGGATCCTCAAGAATCATGCCAGATAGGGCATTGCCCCATCCTTCGCCAAACGCGACGCGGGGGTCCAAACGGTCGCTTGTTGTGTGGGGGCCCCCAATTGAATCAGCGCGGCTCAATGAATTCTCGAAGTAATGCCCAAATTCATGAACAACAACGTGAACGTCATATTCGTCCGTATCCGCATTTGCGTCGCCGAGGATTCGGATGACAGGGATGCCATTTGCAACGGTGAAGGAGGACGTTCCAATTTGGCCGTCAGAGACATCGCCGCTTTCTGCGCGGTTTCGCGTGCTCCACAAAACATCAAAAGCTGGGAAATCCACGTTTGGATCAACTTCAATAAAATCTTCCAATGCGCCGTAAATCGTGTCCAATAGTGCAAAGGGCGCAGCGGCGCGGGTACTTGTATACCCTGTTCCGCCCCAACCTGAATCCGCATTCAAGTCCCGGGTTTGATCGGATGTTGGCACTTCTGCCAAGGCGCCTTGCAAGGCATAAAGCGCGTTGCCGGAAGTATTATCGACAACTTGCATATCAATTTCCGTAGGCGCACCTTGCTGCACTTCCGAGCGCACACGAACACGAACCTCTTGTCCGGAAAGCACGTCGAAACTATAATCGCCATTATTATCTGACACCGTCGTATCGAGCACTGTACCAGCGGCATCTAACAGCTCTACAGGGGCTTGACGGATAGGCATTTGTACAATGCCGCCATAGTTCAGACCATTGGTTACGGGATTCAATGGAACCCTATCATAGGTCAATTTGCCAGATACGGTGACACTTGAAGAGACCGGCGCTGGCGTCATTGTTACGGTCAAAGTCGCAGTGCCTTGATTTCCAGCTTCATCGCTGGCTGTGGCGGTACAAATGGACTCCGTATTTTCGGTCACAGCCGCGGCGGTAAACAAATTTGTTGTCACATCAAAACTACCGCCATTGGTACAGGTCACAGTCGGACCAGATGTTACGCCCGTGTCATCTGTTGCCGTCAACGTCGCTGTTCCCGTCTGTCCAGACTCCACAATCAAGGTTACAGGCGTGAAGGTTACGACAGGTGCCGATGTATCCGGCACTGGCGGAGTCATTGTAACTGTCAAAGTCGCGGTGCCCTCATTACCCTCCGCATCACCAGCTGTGGCCGTACAAACCGAGTCTGTTTCGGTGACAACAATCGCTGCCGTAAATGTATTTGTCGCAACATCAAAGCTGCCGCCATTTGTACAGGCAACAACGGGACCCGATGTCACGGCAATATTATCTGTGGCCGTCAAAGTCGCGGTTCCTGTTCCGCCAGATGAAACTGTCAAAGTAACGGGGTTAAATGTCACGACAGGCGCTTCAGAATCTGGAACGACGGCTGTCATAGAAACAGTTAGTGTCGCACTGCCCTGATTGCCCGCAGCATCACTGGCTGTCGCCGTACAGACACTTTGCGTGTCGGCAGATACAGCTGCAGCGGTAAAGGTGTTGGTTCCGACATTAAATTCACCGCCATTTGTGCAGTTGACAGTTGGTCCGACGGTAATGCCGCGCGCATCTGTCGCGGTTAGCGTTGAACTCGCGCTACCCTCTGACTCAACGCTCAGCGTGGCAGGGCTAAAGGACAGGGCGGGCGCTATATTGTCCGTAACGGGCGGAGGCGGTGTTGGCGTCGTTGTAGAACCGCCACCACCACCGCCACCACAGGCTGATAAAAGCAGCGCTGACGCGAGTGAAAGTGCGGGAAGAGAGTTTGCTTTAAAATAGGTCACATTTCACCAGTACTACAAAATCATGGAAAATTTAAGCGATATTTCCGCTACGCGAGAACACAGTTAATTTATATTCAGAACCGTTAACTTACCGTCAGAAACGCCGTTCTAGCGGGTTTGGTTCACTACGAAATTCATATAATCGCTAATCTAAGCAATCTATGGGTGCATTTACTGTAAGATTAGCGACGTCCCTGTCTGCGTTGGCCAAACTAATACAGAAACCTGAGCCACCCGAAAATCTGAACCATGCCTAGAATTCCCCGCACTTCTGGTGACGCTAAAAATTCACCGCCCAAATTAAGGCCTGCTCCGAAATTAGGCTTGACCAGGAGGCCGATTCCACACTATCGGGCCTGCGGGCCCCGTCTCCCCACTGAGACGAAACTCTAACGGTGTACAAAAACGCACCATAGGAGACATATATTATGGCAAACGCCACGAAACCGGCTGTTAAGCCGGCTAATCCGTGTTTTTCGAGCGGACCCACTGCTAAACGGCCAGGTTGGGCAATCGAAAATCTTGATCTTACAGTTTTAGGCCGCTCTCACCGCTCAGCTTTGGGCAAAGAACGTTTGCAGCTCGCGATTGATATGACGCGCGAAGTCTTGGGCGTACCTGATGATTTCCGTATTGGTATTGTTCCCGCTTCCGATACAGGCGCGGTTGAAATGGCGATGTGGTCTCTTCTCGGCCCTAAGCCCGTTATGATTGCCGCTTGGGAATCCTTTGGCTCTGGCTGGGTGACAGATGCCACGAAACAGCTACCGCTCGAGGACGTCACAGTCCTCAACGGTGAATACGGCCAGCTTCCTGATTTTAGCGCCTATGATGGCAGCCAAGATCTGGTCTTCACGCAAAACGGTACAACGGCGGGCGTTCGGATACCTAATGCCGATTTCATCCCAGCTGACCGTGAAGGTCTGACCTTTAACGATGCGACCTCTGCCGCTTTTGCCCAAGAGATTGAATGGGACAAAATGGATGTTGTTACCTATTCTTGGCAGAAAGTTATGGGCGGTGAAGCCGCTCACGGTATGCTTATCCTTTCCCCCCGCGCTGTTAAGCGTCTTGAGAGCTATAACCCGCCTTGGCCCATGCCAAAGATTTTCCGCCTCAAGAAAGGCGACAAAATCAATGAAGGCATCTTTAAAGGCGCGACGATTAACACGCCGTCTATGCTCGCGGTTGAAGACTATATCGACACCCTCACATGGGGCAAATCAGTCGGCGGTTATAAGGGCCTGATTGCCCGTGCAGATGCCAATGCCCAAGTTCTATGGGACTGGGTGACGAAAACACCTTGGATTAAAAACCTCGCCGAGAATGAAGCTGAACGCACCAATACAGGTGTTTGCCTCGTCTTTAATGACGACCGTATCAAAGATGCCGCTGCTTTCTCCAAGTCGTTCGTGGCTCTACTCGCTGCCGAAGATGTGGCCTATGATTTCGGCTCTTATCGCGACGCGCCTGCGGGTCTTCGCATTTGGGCGGGTTCTGCGGTTGAAAAGTCAAATCTCGAGGCGCTCCTGCCTTGGCTTGATTGGGCGTTTGAAACGCTCATCGCCGAGCAATAGCCACAGCTAAATCGAAACATGGCGGGCGCGCCGCGCCATCGCGAGCTGCGCCCCCACTCACACCCAATTTTCAGGATTCAAAAATGCCTAAAGTTCTAATTGCCGATAAAATGTCACCTGCCGCAACGCAGGTTTTCAAACAACGCGGCGTCGATGTTGACGTCATTACGGGTCTTTCAAAAGAAGAGCTCATCAAAATCATCCCGGACTATGACGGACTTGCTGTTCGCTCCTCCACCCGCCCGGATGCTGAGATTATCGCCCAAGCGACAAACCTCAAAGTCATTGGCCGCGCCGGGATTGGTGTCGATAATATCGACATTAAAGCCGCCACAGACCGCGGCGTCGTTGTCATGAACACGCCATTTGGAAACGCCATCACGACGGCCGAACATGCGATTGCCATGCTCTTCTCTGCTGCGCGTCAAATCCCCGCTGCTTCTGCCCGAACGCAAAATGGCGAATGGCCAAAATCCGATTTCAAAGGCGTTGAGCTTTTCAACAAAACGCTGGGCCTCATCGGCTGCGGGAATATCGGCACATTGGTCGCAGAGCGCGCGCAAGGCCTGAAAATGAAGGTCATTGCCTATGACCCTTATCTCACAGAAGAACGCGCCATCAAACTCGGCGTCGAAAAAGTTGAGCTCGACGCCCTCTTCCAGCGCGCCGATGCGATTACGCTTCACACGCCGTTAGTTGAAGGCACAAAGGGCATCGTGTCTCGCGAACGCCTAGGCATGACCAAAAAAGGCATCATCATTGTCAATTGCGCCCGCGGTGGGTTAGTCGATGAAGAAGCGTTGAAAGACGCTTTAGATGCCGGACATGTCCGCGCTGCGGCGCTTGACGTGTTTGCGGTTGAGCCCGCGAAGACTCACCCTCTTTTCGGAACGCCGAATTTCATTGCGACCCCTCACCTTGGGGCGTCAACTTTAGAAGCCCAAGAGAATGTTGCGGTGCAGGTCGCCGAACAAATGGCGGATTACCTGCTCACAGGCGCCGTCTCCAATGCCCTGAACACGCCGTCTATTTCCGCCGAAGAAGCGCCGCGCCTAAAGCCCTTCGTTGATTTGGCCGACAAACTTGGCGCTCTGACGGGGCAGCTTTTACATGCCCCCATCAAAACGGTGGAGTTCACATATAAAGGCGCTGTCACGGAGCTAAATACAAATCCGATGACTGCCGCAGCCCTAGCAGGCTTGCTCAAGGCGGCCATGCCGGACGTAAATATGGTCTCAGCGCCGGGTCTTGCAAAGGAACGCGGCATTGAGATTAAAGAAAGCTATGTCGAAGAAGCCGAGCGCGCCGAAAGTCTTATCCGCTTGATGGTTGAAACGACGGAACGGAAATATGTCGTTGTTGGCACAATCTACCGCGGCGAGCCACGCATTGTGCGCCTCTTTGGCGTGCCTATGGATGCAGCCTTCTCACCGAATATGATCTATGTTCGCAATGAAGATAAGCCCGGTTTCATTGGCGAGCTAGGCGGCGTTTTAGGCCGCCATAAAGTCAACATCGCGACCTTCTCACTGGGCCGCATGGCCGAAGGCGAAGAGGCCGTGTGCCTCGTCAGCGTGGACGGTAAAGTTTCCGACAAAGTGATTGAGGAAATCAAAGCGATTAACCAAGTCAAAATCGTCGACATCGTCGCCATTTAAAACATCTGTGGCGGGCTTTCACGCGAAAACTCGCCGCAACTTAAAGCGATAGTTTTATTTCTAAACGCTTTTTCACAAAGCTCCCACACTCCCGTAATATCTAAATCGGTACGCGCTTACCTGAGAGAGAAAAGGGAAATTCAAATGAGATTTTTATCCAGCGTATTTTTATGCGCGGCAACCACTGTGCCTGCCATGGCGCAAGTTGCAGAGGTGCGCGCAGGCATTGGCGTGCATGATTTGGGAGTGATTGGCGATTTCACCGTAAAAGAACAATCCGGCGTTATAAATGGGGAAATAATTTTCGAAGAACCTGAATTTTTGAAATGGGCGCTCTCCCCGCAACCTTATATCGGCGGCCAGTTGAACTTGGGTGGCGGTACGTCTTATGGCGGTGCTGGATTATTGTGGAGACAAAACTTTGGGGAGAAGTTTTACGTCGATTTCAGCTTCGGCGTGGTTATTCATGACGGCACATTAGAAGCCGATTTACCAACGATTGATCTCGATCAATTTGAGACTGTTGAGGACTTACAAACAGACCCTCAAGCACAAGCGATTTTGAATGAACGATTTTTTCGAATTTTCAATACGCTGGAATATGGGTCTCGTATCCTTCTGCGCGAACAACTCACGCTTGGATATCGTCTCGATGACAAATGGGCGCTTGAAGGCTATTTCGAACATGTCTCTCACGGAAATATATGGACGGATGGCCCGAATGACGGGTCAGAATCCGCAGGCTTTCGCGTCAACAGAAAATTCTAGTGATAACTTCAGTGCGGGACTCGCCATGACGCCAAGACTCGGTTAAGGGCCGAATGAAGTTATCCTAACGCGGTTGCTTCACCCCAGTTACGGGGATGAGCACCGCGTTTTTTTTTGTGAGTTTGTCATGGCTAATGTCGTCGTCGTTGGATCTCAATGGGGTGATGAGGGGAAAGGCAAAATCGTCGATTGGTTATCCAACCGTGCCGACGTCGTTGCCCGTTTCCAGGGCGGCCATAATGCAGGTCATACGCTCGTCGTAGACGGCACAACCTATAAGCTCTCCCTACTCCCTTCTGGTATTGTGCGCGGCGGGAAACTCTCTATTATCGGCAATGGCGTGGTCCTCGATCCATGGGCCTTCCTTGACGAGGTCAAACGCATCAAAGCCCAAGGCGTCACCATCGACGCCGAGAGTTTGCAAATTTCAGAATCCGCCGCGCTTATTCTGCCTATCCATTCAGAGCTCGACGGCATTCGCGAAAACCGAGCTGATGGCGTAAAAATTGGAACAACCAAGCGCGGCATTGGACCCGCCTATGAAGACAAAGTGGCGCGCCGCGCTATCCGCGTCTGCGACCTAGCCGACCCAAAGCATCTACAAGCCCGCGTCGAGAACCTTCTGCATCATCACAATGCACTGCGCCGTGGTCTCGGCAAACCCGAAAGTGACGCCGGCGAGCTCACGCAAAAATTGCTCGACGTCGCCCCGCACATCTTGCCCTTCATGGCACCCGTTTGGCACACGCTCGATGAGGCCTCCAGAGCCGAGAAGCGCATCTTATTTGAAGGCGCGCAAGGGACCATGCTCGACATTGATCACGGCACATATCCCTTTGTCACGAGCTCCAATACGATTGCCGGCCAAGCTGCGGCAGGTACGGGTATGGGGCCCGGCTCGCTGAATTATGTGCTGGGCATCACGAAAGCTTACACAACACGTGTTGGCGAAGGCCCCTTCCCGACAGAGCTATTCGATGATGTCGGACAGCGCCTCGGTGAGCGCGGGCATGAGTTTGGAACGGTCACAGGCCGCAAACGTCGCTGCGGGTGGTTTGATGCGGTCATGGTCAAACAGGCCATCATAACGGGCGGCATCACGGGTATCGCTTTGACGAAATTAGATGTCCTTGACGGCTTACCAGAATTGAAGATTTGCGTGGGCTATCGCCTAGACGGAAAAATCATCAAGCGCCTGCCTGCGGGCGCCGCCAATCAAGCCGCGGTCGAACCTATCTATGAAACCATGGAAGGGTGGCAAGGCAGCACGCGCGGCGCGAGAAGCTGGGCGGACCTGCCCGCCGAAGCTGTGAAATATGTCCGCCGCGTTGAAGAGCTTATTGGCTGCCCCGTCAGCATGGTTTCAACTTCGCCAGAACGCGAAGATGTCATCCTGATGAGAGACCCTTTTAAGGCCTCTTAAATCGCGTCTTTCTTCTTCGCCGCCTCTTCAAGTTGCTTGATAAGATCATTGTGAATTTCGGAGGAATCACCGCCGCCAAACACCATCGCGCCTGAGGTATAGCTCGTTCCGAAAGTTTCAGCCGCCGTCACAAGTTGGGCAATCCCCGAAATAAGCTCATCTTGCTGAAGGCTTTCCAACGGATGGATGAATACGGACCATACCAGCTCATCCGCAACGGCATATCGAACATCTAAAACAGAATCGTAATTTGCCTGCGCAATACGAAGCAAAATAGCTTCATTTAAAAGTCCTGCGGGGGCAATCGGCGTGAGAGCGCGCATACGGCCGCCATCTTCATCAAAGACAATGAGAACTTCGCGCTCTTGCAGTTTGAACGAGATTACATTCCCGCGCGCCATCGCCTCTGGGTCAAAACTCTTTACGAGCTCTGCCATGGCCTCTCCCGTCATTTTCGTTGACGTTACGGTTTCAGCCTCAGCTTTACCTTCCGTATCGGCATGGGTGGTACCTCCGCATGAGGCGAGGCCCACCATGGTGGCAACTAAAATACCCGTTCTTAAAAATTGTCGCATAAAACATCCTCTCACCTCGTGTCTCTCTGACGGATAACCAAAGAACAAATCACAATTCGGGGAGCCTCGGAAAAATTCAGCCCCAATCAGAATTGAGAGCTTGGCGTTAGGCCGCCAAAAATATCCGTCCGACGAATTTGTAAGATGGACATTCCGCCATAACATTGTAACGGCGGCGCATGACTGATTTTGAGGATAATACGCCTTTGCGCGAGACGGGTATGGCCCCTGTCACGCTGCTGGGCGCGGCCCTATTTCTTATTCTAATTTGGGGTAGTGCTTTTACCTTAGTCGGCGCAGCCGTTAGAACCTTATCACCAGAATGGCTGGTCAGTTACCGGATGATTATTGGCGCGGCGCTTATTGTTACCTATAGCCGCCTGATTGGCCATCGCCTGCCGCCTTTAAAGGATGTACGCTGGTTGTGGTACACAGTTATCGCGATAACAGGCACGAGCTTGCCCTTCCTTCTTTTGGCGACAAGTCAGAAAACCGTTGATAGCGGGCTGGCGGCAATTCTTGTCGGGACAATGCCGCTTATTACGATTTTACTGGCGCATGTTTTCACGACAGAAAAATTGACGTCGATGAAACTTATTGGGTTCTTGATTGGCTTTGTAGGTATTGTCATTCTCTTTTTGCCCAAAGATTTGACGTTGTCGCTCGTCTCGGATTGGAAGGCGCAGCTCCTCATTTTGCTCGGCTCATTTTCCTATGCCGCAACAACCATTATCGCGAGCCGGTCTCCCGATACGCCGTCCCCTCTTGCCGCCGCCATGATGCTTATCATGGGGGCGGGGCTCTCAACGATATGGGCTGCCCTCACCTCCGGACCGCCCCCCATGCCAGATAAAATCGCGCTCTATGCCACGATTGGACTTGGGTTGGGTTCAACGGGCATCGCCACAATTACCTATCTTTGGGTTATTGATATGGTCGGACCAAGCGTTTTAGCCCGTATCAATTATTTCGTCCCGGCGTGTTCCGTGGTCCTCGGTGTTATCTTTCTGGGAGAAGCTTTGGACTGGCGCATTTTCGTCGCGCTTTTCGTGATTTTCGTTGGTGTGATTATTTCCAATATGGGTAGATCTGCTAAGACGTCAGGCCTTTAAGCGCGGCAAAGGGGTTATTACTTGGCGCGGGATTTTCTTCGGCCTCCCCAATGGCAAGGCCATGATTAAGCGGGCCGTGTCCTTTTGGACTGCCAAAACCTGGCGCGGTTCGAATAGCCTCAAAAACAAATTCACGCGCGCGCATGACCGCTTCATCCAGGTCTAATCCTAGCGCCATATTTGCCGCCACAGCACTGGCGAGTGTACAGCCTGTTCCGTGGGTGTGGCGCGAACGCAGGCGCGGACCAGACATGATATTGGCCCCTTCCTCACTCACGAGGACATCAACCACGGCTTTCCCGTCTAAATGCCCGCCCTTCATCAGCGCCGCATAGACGCCGCGCTCCAACAAGGCATCACCCGCTTTGGTAAGATCATCTACATCGGTGATTTTCAGGCCCGTGAGGAGTTCCGCTTCGGGGACATTGGGCGTCACCAAATCCGCGAGCGGCAGGAGTGTATCGCGCAAGGCCGTCACTGCGTCGTCTTCCAGCAAAGCGTCGCCAGAGGTCGCCACGGCTACGGGGTCCAGAATGACAAAGGCATCCAGCTCATCTACCGCTTCGGCGACAACATCGATAATGGCTTTGGTGCCCAGCATGCCGATTTTGACGACATCTGCGCCAATATCGGACAGGCAGGCGTCTATCTGTGCCTTGACCAATTCCGCTGGCATCATCTCAACCGCCTGCACGCCCAGCGTATTCTGCGCCGTCACGGCCGTAATCGCTGTCATGGCATAAGCCCCAAACGCCGAACAGGTTTTAATATCTGCCTGAATGCCCGCCCCGCCAGAGGAGTCGGAACCCGCGATGATGAGGACACGGCCTTGGGTGTCAGTCATTTGGTTTTTCTTTCTAATTTTTCGATGTCATCGTCCGACCTGATCGGACGATCCATGCGATAATTCAAATAAATTCGAAACTGCCTGGATCGATCTCTTTCCACTCTGGATTTAACTTTTCAATAAGTTCGATTTTCCAAGAACGGTTCCAGCCCTTCAGACGCTTTTCGTAAGCAATAGCCTCGGCAATCAGATCAAAACCTTCTACATAAACTAACCTAAGTACAGAATATTTAGATGTGAAAGAGTTTGGATGGTAATTGATTTTATTTTGGTGAACCCGCGCCCCAAGGTCGCGCGTCACACCTATATATATCGTTCCGTTTCGACGTGACGCCATGATATAGACATATGCATATGACACTATAAGCATCTCCGATGGATTGTCCGATCAGGTCGGACAATGACAGAGGCAATAGGTTCACCCATTCGCCATCGCCTCCCACACCTTCATCGCTTGCACGGTCTCGCTCACATCGTGAACCCTTAGAATATCGGCGCCTGCCTGTGCGGACCAGAGCGCGGCGGCGAGTGAGCCGCCCAAGCGGTCATCGGCTTCTGAGCCATCGATACGGCCAATAAAGCTCTTACGGCTCGCCCCCATGAGAAGCGGATAACCCATAGCTTTAAATTGCTCGAGATGCTTTAGGATTGAGAGATTATCCTCCTGCCGTTTCCCAAAGCCAATCCCTGGGTCGAGTGTTATGGCCGAAGGCTCGACGCCCGCGCCGCACACCTTATCAACGCGGCGTTTCAACCACTCCAGAATATCAGGCACGGCGTCTTCGTAACTCGGATTATCTTGCATATTTTTGGGCTGACCTTGCGCGTGCATGAGAATGACGGGACAGCCCAAATCGGCCGCGACCTCTGGCGAATTATCATCAAACCCGAGCGCCGAAACATCATTCCAAATATCGGCCCCCACAAACACGGCTCTCTCCGCAATTTCAGAACGGCGCGTATCAATGGAGATAACGACATCTTCGTCATAATCTTTTGTCGCGGCTCTGATGGCTTTGATGACGGGGATAGTGCGGCGAATTTCCTCACTCACATCTACGGGCTCTGCGCCTGGACGTGTGCTCTCCCCGCCAATATCAATAATGTCCGCGCCGTCCTCGATCATACGCAGCGCTTGCCGCACAGCCAGCTCAGCCGTGTCGAACTTCCCGCCATCAGAAAAACTATCAGGCGTCACATTCAAAATGCCCATGATTTTTGGTCGGTTAAACATAGGCCGAACTTATGGCCTGCAGATTACATTTCAACCACATGACGGGAGTTTAAGGTGATAGATTGCTTTTCGCGTGAAAATGAACCCCATGGAGCGTGTCGACAAATTAGGGGGGCGCCCGACTCCCAATGTGAGCAGAAATGTCATCACAGTAATTGTCGTTTTGGGGCTGCACGTCGCCATCTTCTGGAGTTTGAATTACATCCCGCGAAAACCCCTTAGTCTTCCGCCGCCGCCCATAGCTGTAAAACTTGTTATCCAGAAGCCCATCCCAGAAACCAGAGCCACTCCAGACATAGCTCCGCAATCCATAAAGCCTGAGCCTGAGCCTGAACCTGAACCTGAACCTGAACCTGAACCAGAACCTGAAATTATACGCGCGCCAAATCCCATCCCCCAAACCCCGCTGCAGGCTACGCCTCCCCCCGCTCCGCCGCTGCCCACACCGCAGCCTCACTTGACAGACACGCCCATTCCAGATCGGTGGAAATTACCCCCAGGATCTCGCATCGCTTTGGATAAGACACGGCCGCCCGTGAACCTGCAACTCGAAGCGCTTTCACAAGCACTGGACTGCCTCGGGTTTGACGAAAATTGCGCGGCCCAGCGCAAGCTTATTTTTGCCGAGGATCAATTGTCAGGCACGGACCTCGTGTGGATGCCAAGTTTCGCCCATTCGGGCCTAAGCGATTCCGGCCTTTACGGATTAAGCGAAGCGCAAATTCGCGAGCGTTTAGGCATACCAACAGCGGGACAAAATGGTTTCATGCTTTTACCCGGCATCGGAATTGACGGACCGCTATGGGACGTGTTGCATGGCGTGAACAGAGCGTGCAAATATAGTGTTGGGGTTGGGGAAGATGGTACGAAAGAGCTGCGGAAACATTGCGGCGATCAAAAATCGTCTTCCAAAGACCGCATAGGGTTTATTCCCAAGCCCGTAGAGTGATTAGGATGAGTCTGCCGTGACCCCATAAAAAACGGGCGTCTGCCAATCCGACAAACGCCCGTAAAATCTAAGTATGATGCGAAATTCTACTCAGCAATATCTCTCGCTGTGGCTGCCCCACCAATAGGTTTGGGCTTGCGCGTAGTCGGCACGGCAGGAACAGCTGGCTTACCGCCTCCGCCATCAGGACGCTTTGGTTTCGTATCATCTTCCAAGAGCGCTTTGATTTCGTCACCAGAGAGCGTTTCATATTCTAGAAGCGCTTCGGCGAGTTTCACCCAATCCTTCTTTTTCTTTTTCAGGATTCTTAGAGCTGTCTCATGGGCTTCAGTAATGAAGCGTTTAATCTCGGACTCAATGAGTTTGGCCGTATCAGGCGAGATAGCAGAGCCGCGTCCGATACCCGGAACGAAAGAGCCATTATCTTGCTGCTTATAGGCGATTGGTCCAATCTCATCGGATAGGCCCCATTCCGTCACCATAGCCGTCGCAATGCGCGTGACTTGTTCAATATCCGAACTCGCGCCAGATGTGACCTTATCATAGCCAAAATGTAACTCCTCCGCAGCCCGGCCGCCCATCGCCATCGCCATGCGGGCAATCATTTCCTGACGGGATTGACTGATTTGGTCACGTTCTGGAAGATACTGAACCATACCAAGCGCGCGTCCACGGGGAATAATTGTTGCCTTATGGATAGGTAGGCTGCCTTCCATGTTTAGCCCGACAATCGCATGACCCGCTTCGTGATAGGCCGTATTCTCACGTTCCTCATCCGTCATTGACAAGGTGCGGCGCTCCGCACCCATGAGAACCTTATCGCGAGCATCCTCAAATTCACGCTGCGTAATTTTCAACTTATTGCGACGTGCAGACAGAAGCGCAGCTTCATTGACGAGATTCATCAAATCCGCGCCAGAGAACCCAGGTGTTCCGCGCGCGATATATTTGACCTCAACATCAGCGCCGATTGGTTTACCCTTCATATGAACTTCAAGAATTTTCTCACGGCCCTGAATATCAGGGTAAGGCACTTCGATCTGACGATCAAAACGACCTGGACGTAACAAGGCTTTGTCAAGCACATCAGGACGGTTTGTCGCCGCGATGATGATGATACCTTCATCGCCTTCAAACCCGTCCATCTCAACGAGGAGCTGGTTCAATGTTTGCTCGCGTTCTTCGTGGCCACCCGACGTACCCACGCCGCGATGACGACCCACGGCGTCAATCTCGTCAATAAAGATGATACATGGGGCTTGCTTACGAGCTTCGGCAAACATCTCGCGCACGCGCGAGGCGCCAACACCAACAAACATTTCAACAAAATCAGAGCCTGAAATCGTGTAGAACGGCACGCCCGCTTCTCCCGCAACGGCGCGGGCGAGCAAGGTCTTACCCGTACCTGGAGGGCCCACAAGCAGGGCGCCAGTTGGAATTTTTGCGCCAAGACGCGTGAAGCGCGTGGGGTCTTTCAAGAACTCAACAACTTCCCGCAAGTCTTCTTTCGCCGCTTCAACGCCCGCAACATCATCAAATGTTTTGCGCTGGCTATTTTCCGTTAAAAGCTTTGCCTTAGACTTACCAAAGCTCATCGCGCCGCCGCGCCCGCCGCCTTGCATATTTTTGAAGAAGAGGAAGAACAGACCCGCAATAAGAAGAATCGGTAAAATCGCAATGATGATACTCCCCAAAGCGCTGGGGCGTGTGTTTTCCTCATACTCATAGGGAATATTGGTGCCTTCGAATAAGGCATCGGCATTCAGATTGATGGGGCCAATATTCGTCCGATATTTTTCGTCATTTTTCAGCGTCCCGGTAATGACCCCCGCTTCAACGTCAATGTTAGCCGACTTAACATTATCTGTCTCAACATGCTTTTGAAGCTCAGAATAGGTAATCTCATTCTTTTCCGCATTATTGAGCGACGGATTACTGGCCGCAAACATCGCCAAAAGAAGAGCAATCACGATGCCCCAGACAATAAAATTGCGAGTATTGGCGTTTTTCATGTGGTTCGGACCTTAAAGAGGGTTCGGGGTTTTCTCATTTCTATAGCATATGGGGCGTCTAACACCAAAAAAAAGCGGCAACTACATATCGGTTCCAGTCGGGTCAGTTTGACACAAATTTCACAGCTTCAGTTAGGCTTGCAAGCGCGACGCCGAACAGGACACCGAAGATACATATTTAACCTTCAACGCACCGAAACCTAAGGGTTTGTTTCTTCTGAAAAAGACTGGAAGCGTCCCTCTAGCCTCGGCCGGAAGCTCGAAAAGAAGCTTAAAATCAGGGAGTTGGCGTAATGTTTGAAGATGCCCCTGCGCAGGTTCAATACGAATCTCATCCGTGGTCGCTTGGCAATAAAAACGTCCATCCCAAACTATTGGTTCATCACACCGCAACTGAACAGGTGCTAATTTCTTAACTCCGTTTCGTCCGATAACTGCGACCCTATCACGCAGATACACGAAACTGTGACGTCCGTCCCGCTTCCCGCGAATAACCCAAGCCCCTGATAATGTCGCCGCTGTAAAATCTGGGGCAGACATGTCCGCCGTCAACCGCACAAGTTTTTCCGTATCAATTGCGCCACCTCGTCCAGACACCACATTGAGAATCTGCCTCAGCAGTTCTGCGGGAGGCACAGCCATCGTTTCGACAAATCCTTGGGGATGGACATGCGCAAATACTTTCAGCCATGCCGAAAATACCTTACGCTCCGCGGTGAGTTTGCGGCGCGCTTTTGCCTGCTCCGCGACAAGATCAGCTTTTAAATCAGGATCGACCGATAGAGCTTGGCGGGCTCGTACCCGCGCGAAGTCAGCATTCTCATTGGACGGATCATCAATAAATTCGAGCCCATGATGCGCATTATAACGGCGGATATCTGTACGGGACACGCCTAGCCAAGGACGGTGTAAACTTACCCCCGCAAGGGCGGGCCAAATCGGCGCATCGGCCAGCGGCGGCATGCCCGCCATCCCGCGCCATCCTGAACCGCGATTTATGCGCATGAGGACGGTTTCCGCTTGATCGTCTTGCGTATGCGCCGTCAGTAAATTTCGGAGATGATGACTACGGCACATCTCGCCCATGGCGGAATAGCGGTAGGCACGGGCCTTTACCTGAATGGCTGAATGCACACCAGAATGTGTCCACCGCCGAATGGTTACATCATAGCCCATCGCGCGCGCCCTATCGGCGGAAAGTTTGGCTTCTGCCGCGCTTCCGCCGCGCAGGCCGTGATCAATAATGAAAGCATGGTTAATATGCGGATGGTTGCGGCACGTATGGAGCAAGGCCGTGCTATCGCCGCCGCCTGAAAAGGCGATAGCGGAGGGCGTATTAATTTGAACAAGGGGGAGTTTCACCCGCGCGCCTCTAGCAGCCTGAGCGCGCAGCTTCCAGCTTCGCTTTGCTTGTCACAGTCGCCGAAGCATTTGGATATTGGCTGGGTAGGCTGGCCAATGTCGCGCAGGAGTCGGCAGTCTTTCCGAGCTCCCGCAGGGCCCCCGCCAAACGCACCATAGCATCAGGTGCTTTGATCCCGCGCGGATCGCGCTTCATGCTCGTGATATAGGCATCCGCCGCATCCGCATATCCGCCGCGCACATAATAGCTTTCGCCCAGATAGTAATTCATCTCGCCAAAATCGGCCGCATCGGGATTGAACTGTAGATATTGTTTAAGAGAAATTTGCGCGCCTGCGAAATCACCCTCGGCCAAAAGACGTTTTCCCGTTTCCCCTAACTGACCAACATCATTTGTTTGTACGCTTGGTGCGGTCGACTGACCACTCCCCAGCACTAAGGGTTGCTGTCGAAATACGGGCGCACCGCCGAGTGGATCAACGGGCGTAGACGGCCCGTAGGACACCGGTCCTGTTCGGGATTGTAGGGGACGGGTTTGTTCTTGGGCGATGAGATCTACAGCGTCCAAATGCACCCGCATACGTCCTGCCATATCCTGAATAATTTG
>CALLBD010000055.1 GCA_938001915.1 uncultured Caulobacterales bacterium
TGGTGCGGCCGAGAAGACTCGAACTTCCACGGGTTTTACCCCACAGCGACCTCAACGCTGCGCGTCTACCAATTCCGCCACGGCCGCACATTAAGGTTGGCGGTCTATAGGGGGGAGTGGCCGTCATGTGAAGCCCCAAATGTGTGCAAAATTCACCCTGTTGTCATCCTCAAATACAGGCTAGTATTCAGCTCAAACATCAGTGGAGACCCTCGTGCAAAATTCTACCCTCGCGGTCATTCTTGTCAGCCTATTGACCCTGAGCGGCTGCAGCGACGCGCCTTCCAGCCCAGAGACCCAAGCTGTGCCTTCGGAAAAGGCGGCCGAAAAAATCTTGGCTGATTTGGCCAAAATGGACACGCCTGAGCTTATTGAATTCGTCGACACAGAAGCCAAAGACCTGACGGCTTTGTTGGAAACCGTCACAGATGGCGCATCCGCCGAAGCCGCCGTTGAGGATATTCGCACCCGCGTGCCGCGGATTAACGCGTCCCTCAGAAGTTTGGAAAATTTAGACGTTGAAAATATGAGTCTAAACATCGGCAATATGCGCAAGATGATGAAAGTCGCCCAATCGCAAGTCGGCCTTGTCAATGAAGTTATTAGGATTAGTGAAATCCCCGAAGCTCGCGCCGTACTTCAAAAAGAATTCGATAAAATCGAGATTACCCATAAATAAGTCGCTTCACAGCCCTGATGCGATTGAATGGGAGGTGGCGCGAGAGCGCGTGCCCTATGAATTTGCCCATGAGCGCATGAAAACGCGTGCCGCCGCGATTGCCGCAAGCGAGGCGCGCGAGCTTGTCTGGCTGCTCCAACATCCACCGCTTTACACCGCAGGGACATCTGCCAACCCAGAGGACCTTGTCGCGCCCGATAGGTTCGACGTGCACCAGACAGGACGCGGCGGCCAATATACCTATCATGGTCCCGGACAACGCGTGGCCTATGCTATGCTTGATTTGCGCAAGCGGGGACGTGATGTGTCGAGCTTTGTGCGCGGATTAGAACAATGGATTATCGACGCGCTGGCAGAATTTGACGTAACGGCAGAACGGCGAGACGGGCGCGTTGGCGTCTGGGTTGAGCGCGAAGATGGCCGCGAGGAAAAAATCGCCGCCATTGGTGTGCGGCTGAAAAAATGGGTGAGCTTTCACGGCATAAGTATCAATGTGAACCCAGACCTCTCGCATTTTACCGGCATCATTCCTTGCGGCATTCAGGAACATGGCGTGGCGAGCCTTGCCTCTCTAGGCAAGGACGTTACGCTTAATCAAATGGATGCAGCCCTAAAGCGGAGGTTTGAGGCGATTTTTGGCCCTACCCTTAGGCAATAAAAACCCGCCAAATGCGTGGCACATGGCGGGATTAGTACTCAAATTTAGGCAATGAGACCTATGACGTCCCAGCTTGGGGACCATATTGGTTGTCATGATCGTCCGATTTGTTGAACAGGTTAATCAAGAACGCTGCAATACCCGTGCCGACTAGGCCTGAAATCGCGCCCGGTATGGCCGCCTCTTTTGCTACGGCAGGGCCCATGTCTTTGCCGAGCTCCATGATGTCTTTAAAACCGGCCCCATCAAGCATAGCCCCCTCGACCGCTTCTTTCAGCTCGGCCTCCGCGCCACTCGGCATGACGGCACCCATAATCGCGGAAACAATGAGAAAAATAACAATCCAAAGAATAAACCAAACAAGACTCATCCATCCAGACCGTCCCGCGTCATGACTTCTCTTAATCAGCAAAAAGAAAAGTGGGACTAACATTAATACTGACGCGTAACCTAAAATCTGGGAGATTTGAAAACTAAATAATCCTGTCAATGATATGACGGCACCGATTACGGCGAGCACCATCATGCCCTTCATGAACTCTCCTGGCCCAATACGACCCGTTGGCGAAAATAATAAAATACCCATGAGACTCTCTCCTCCTCGTTGTTTAACGATATGAGAATGCGCAAATTTTGCTAGAAGGCAAGCGAAATTAAGGTTTTAAGTCGGGCTTATCGCGACGGCGGTTCACCATAGGCGTTCGCGCCTGCCTGTGGTTTCGCGAGCGCCAGCCAGAGCGAAAACCCTATCAAAAGGCCCGAGATAATAAATTTCAATACGGGTTCGCCTTTTTCTTGGCGCGGTTTGAATTCTGCATTTAAACGCTCAACGACTTCGGGAGATGGCGGATTATCCCGCGTATATTCCGCATAGGCGGAAAAATAATCCGCGCCGCCATACACCAACATCACGACAATCATCGCAAGCAATAGCAGGCAAATGAGCCCCGTTAGGGGCCACAGCGTGCGGCCGATATCATGCAAACGTTTTCCGTAAACACTATAGGCGATTTGCAGAATTACGAAGGGAAAGGCCAAGACGGCAAAAAACCCAGCCATGGAGCCGCCCAGCGCATTTAACAAAAGCCCATAGAGAATAAAAATCACCACGAGCCCGACGAGCCCAATCACATAGTCCCGGCGTCCAATTCGGCCAGCAGGCGACAACAGAAGTTTGAATAAGTTCGGCATAGGTGCCATTTAACGCGCAAATCTGGGCGCGCAAGCACCGCGGCGAAAAAGTCGCGCTTTACGCCTAGCTCTCAGCCGCCTCACCCAGGCGCGTCTCGATGACATTCCCATGTTCAAGCATCTTATGCACGGGGCATTTATTGGCAATATCGACCAAGCGCCCGCGCGCATCACTATCCAAATTTCCGGTCACATTTAAGACACGCGAGAAGACCGTTTGCGTATCGCCGTCGGCTGTTTTTCGGTTGCTATGGGTGACCGTCACCGAGATATTTTCAATATCCCAATTTTTACGTCCTGCATACATCCGCAGGGTAATAGCGGTGCAGCTTCCCAATGACGCACAGAGATATTCAAACGGAGATGGACCAATATCGGCACTGCCGAAACTCAAGGGCTCATCCGCAAAAAGGTGATGGCGTCCATTTTTGACATCCAATGTATATTTCCCGCCAGGGCGCTCTGTGACTGTTACAGGATCGGCCATTATAAACTCTCCAATATAGCTGAAAGGGCAGCTGTCTCGGCACGCAAATCTGCCGTGATCTCTGCCTGCTCTTCATCTTCGCCCCAAAGCTCAATTTGGTAATCGGCTTCAATACGGGACAAATCAAAAGCCGACTCGCCGCTTAGCGCTGATTGCAAAACGGCCATCGCCAGAATGACAGAGCCATAGACGGCAATCAAATGAACAAAAAGTGTGAGCCGAATATCATCCAAACCGGCAGCAAAGCTTTCAACTGCCTTTAGGCTCGTTTCAGATTGGGCCACCGCGCTTAAGGTCTCTGTCACCTTTAAATCAACACCGTGCGATGCGCCCCACGCCCGCCATTCGTCCCATGCCATCGATTGGCGTTCTTTCAAAATACGCGGCTGCGGCGCGCGGTAACAGATAAGGTCCGTCTCCGCATATCGCCGGGCTTCAGCAATTAAATCCCCGCGCCTATCTGGCGTTTGCTCAATCGCAACATTGACCAATCGCGTCACAGGCATGACAGAAGGATTAATATGCTCGCGCTGCGCTTCCCATTCCCCCGCAACTTTTTCTGCCAAAGGCTTTGTCGGGAGTGAAAGTTTTAATTTCCCAGGTGTGCGCAACTGCATGCCGTCAAGCAAGACACGCCATTTCTGCCCCTCACCGTCAACAGTCACGGTTTTATAAAAGCGTTTATTTAATCGCTTAGAACTCACCGAAGCTCATCCCAATCTACCACATCATTCTTGGGATTAAAGCCCAGCGTTTTAAAAGCTGCGGTCATATGTTCGGGCAAGTCTGCTACAAATTTAAGAGGCGGTTTTCCCTCGCGGGGAAGCTCCAAGGACCGCGCATGCAAATGCAATTTATTCTGGAGCGTATTTGGTAGCGGCCTATCCGTCATATATCTCGGGTCTCCCGCGATTGGTGCGCCGAGGAGCTGCATATGCAGGCGCAATTGATGGGTCCGCCCCGTGAGCGGCATCATGGACACCCACGCCGCTTTTTGCCCCGCCTGACTGCGCACATCATAAAGCGTGCGGGCATGTTTAGCCCCGTCATGCCCATGACGAACGGCCATCATGACCTCTTTGCCTTCATTGATATTCCCAAAGCGATTATCCAAGCGGCCCTTGGCCATATAGCCCTTAATCTCGCCCGTGATGGGACGCGGAACCCCATTGGTTATGCCCCAATAGATTTTCTCGGCGCGGCGGCTTTGGAACGCCCGCCCCGCCCATTTCGCAGAGGCCGCCGTCTTGGCTATCAGCAATATGCCTGATGTGTCGCGGTCAAGACGATGCACAAGGCGGCACCCCTCGCCTAAGGCGGGCAGCATCCCATCTATATGCCGGCTCGTCTTTGTGCCCCCCTGCACGGCAATACCCGCCGGCTTATTAATCGCGAGAAGCGCCTCATCCTCATAAATTACAAGATCGCGGATAAAGGCCGCATCCGTTTCTGATACAGGTTTGGGCCCTGACATATCAGACGGGTCAGGTAGGGGCGGAACGCGGATAATCTGCCCGCCTTCAATTCGCGCATTACCCTTTGCCCGTTTCCCATCGAGGCGGATTTCGCCTTTGCGCAAAAGTTTTTCAACTTTGCCGTGGGGAATATGCGGGAATTGCCGCTTGAACCAGCGGTCCAGTCTTTGTCCCGCATCATGATCCGGGATTGTGAGTTTTTGAACGCCGCTCATGGGGTGCCTCGCATTAGGTAAAGCCCCAGCGCAACAGCGGCGATAGAGAGAATAACGGACGCCCCAACATAGGTAAAAAATATCCCATAGGTCTTAGCTTCCAACATGCGTATCGATTCAAGCGAGAAGGCCGAAAATGTCGTAAATCCGCCCAAAATACCGACCCCTGCGAATAACCGAATAGAGTTAGCGCTTTCTGGTGTTTCGCGAACCAACCACCCCATCAGCACCCCCATCAACAAGCCCCCGATAATATTCGCGAATAATGTGCCGAGCGGAAACTCTGCGCCGAAAAAACGTAGCATAGCCAGACTTAAGCCATGGCGTGCGCTCGCGCCTAACGCGCCGCCTAAAGCAACTGTAAGAAAACTCGTCATGCTCGTCTCCTAACGGTGAGCTGGCGACAGGCCAACCAAAAAGCGGAGCCGCTTGGCTCCGCTTAACAGTTAGATCGAGAGAAAAATCTCGCGATTAAGGCTGGCAAACATACATGAAATTACCGCAGCGTTTCATGAAATGAACGTCCGTGCCATTCGCAGATCTTACTTTAAAAGCCTCCAAATGCTGTGCATCGGTAAGATTTAAAGTTGAGAATTGCAAAGCATGATTGGACCCAAACCCTAACAGGCCTGAAGACCCTAGCGGCAGAGTATCATTGCTAAACATGGACGCATCCATGTCTCTGAACGAGCCATAGCCCAATGAGCGCGCCATGAGGTTCAAGAACGCTCTATCACCTCCGCCCACTTGATAGGCAGCCGATAATTTCCGGTAAAACCCGTCCGGCGTTAGCGAAAGCGAGTTTCCGAATTGCGGGTTAGACCCGAGATAACTCACACTTTTTGGCGAAGATGATGTGACATTGAACAAGGTTTGCGGCGAAGTCCCGCAAAGGCGTCCCGCAACAGATGGTGCTGTCATCTTCTCTACTGGCTTGGCGACAGGCGCTGCGGCCACGGGCTCAACGGGGCAAGACGTTGCGTCAACCGCCAAAGAGCCATCCCAACAGGTGAATTCCTTGGCGACAGGCCGTGCAGGACAGGCTGATAATTCGGTCGCGAAACTATCATCCCAACAGCTTATTTTGCTCGGACAAGCGGCTTCCGTTCGGGCCTTGGATCCATTCCAACACGTCACAGCCGCAGCGGAGGCCGAGGTGTTTGGCGTTTGCGCTGGGACGGGCTTCGCGGCCTTCTCACCACCAGCACAGGCTTTGAATAGAAATAATATTGCCAGCAAAGCCAACAGGGCCATCAATACCCATTTTAACCAGCCCCAGATACCACCGCCACCTGCTGACGCTGCCGCGGCTGCAGCGGGCGCTGCTGCGACAACGGGGGCTGCAGTTACTGGCGCAGCGGCCGCTACGGGCGGCGCCTTCGGCGGCGGCGGCGGAGCTGACGCGGCGGCGACTGCAGCCGCCCCAACCGCGACAGAACCTGCGACCTTAGCCGGCGCGGCGACTGGAGCCGTTTTGATCTTCGGGGCGTCGTCGGGAACAGCTTTTTTATCCGGTGCGCTAGGTTTTGCCTGCGCGGCGGCGGCACCCAAGCCGGCAACCGTACCCGCCGCCAACGGGGCTATGGGTTTGGGTGTCTTCTCAGGGGAAGGCGTTGGTTTAGAAGGCGCCTTCACCGGCGCCGCTTTTGCTTTAACTGGCTTTGGTTTTGCAGGGGCTGATTTCGCAGCCAGCCCCGTTGCCGCCACTGCACCCGTCGCCAATGGCTTGACAGCGGGTGATGTCTTTTTGACAGTTTTGGCTTTCGGGCGTTTTCGCTTGCCCATTATATAGGCCGCCCCTGTCGCCGCTGCTGCCGATGAGGCATATCCTACAGATCGGGCGATTTCTTTATGATTGCCCGCTTTTAGGATGAATCCTTCTTTGCCATCCGCGCCTTTTCCATAGGCATAGCGGCTCTCTATTTTCATATTTTTCTGAACGGAGGCGAGCCCTTTGTCGCGCACAGCCGCCGTCGGATAACCTTCAGAAATCAGAGCAATTTTGCCATTTTCAAAATAGGTAAAATAATGTTCGCCGTCTTCGCCCCTGAAGGACTCAAACCCTTTCCGTTTGCCTTTTGTTGCCTTTTTATAGGCCGCGAGGGGAAGGTAATTTTGCTCGACATTGCCTTTTCTCGCCTTTGCGGTTGGCGCTGCCTTTGCGGCTTTCGGCTTCGCCGTTTGTGAAACTTCACCGCGTAGACGTCTTGCGGCGTTATTCGCATTTGCGCGCGAGTTATACCAGCGCGAGGTCGCAATCTCTTGCTTATTGGCGGCATTAATATCGAAATAAAATTTTCCATTTTTATGGCGATGATGCTGATAGGCAGACGCCAATTTCATATTCTTTTTTACAGAGGCAACCCCGTTATCCCGCCCGCTTTTGGACGTGTAGCTCTCTGATATAAGAACGACCTTACCCGCTTGATTATAGTGGAAATAATAAGCGCCATTTTTGGCGAAACTATGAAACCCATCGGAGGTTCCGCCATTTTTTTCATAAAAGGCGAGAGGCTTATAATTTTCTATCCGCCCATCTGCAGCCGTAAAGGCTGCCGTTGTGTCGCTCACTACTTTTTTTGCTTGCGGCGCAGCCTTCTTCGTTTTCAAGACAGATTTTTTGACGGGCGGTTTTGATCGCGCCCCACCTGTCAAACCCGCGGTTATGCGCTCGGCCTTGGCGCGGCTCGCGTAATCTGGGCTGATTGCAATTTCTTGACCATTCCCCGCCTTGAGCGAAAATCCGTGCCTTGCGCTACCCCGCGGTTCAAATCTAAACCGCTTTGCAATTTTCTCATTTTTCCTAACGGATTCTATACCGTTATCCCTGCCCGCTGCGCTCGAATAGGCTTGGCTCAGCATTGCGATTTCGCCTTCTACATAGCGGCAAAAATAGAAGTCTTTGTCGACTTCAAATTTAGAAAATCCTGCTGTCTTAGCTTTGGTGTGTTTTGCATAAAACTTGACGTTCTGATACTCGTCATCTTTACGATTGGCCATTTAAATTCCCTCCAGAATGAACCCCGCATATGGTTAATGCGAGCTTACTGGAAAGTAACGTAAAGTAAATGAATACAGACTGAGGACATCGGCATCAGTCTTATGGCTTATATAATATCTACCAAAGTATAAGGCTTGTTACTTTTGAGGTGGCAAGTAACGAATAGGAAGCGCGCCGATGCGCCCATCTCTATCGACTTGCACATCCCAAACCGCGTCGACGGGTTCCGATAAAAGAAGGGACTCCAATTGTCGCGCAGATGTGATGGGCGTGTCATTAATATTCAGAACAAAGTCACCTGGGCGTAAACGATTGTAATTTGCCGCAGAACCGCGGCGCACTTTCAATACCATCACGCCTTCGAGATAAGGGTCAAAGCCGAGCTCCTCGCCCAGAGCGGGGCTCATATTTACGACAACCGCTCCATTGAAAGGATGCACACCTTCTAGGTCACGCTCGTCACGAAGCGGTGTTTCTTGGGGCGTATCGACGCGCACTTGCGCGGATCGATTTCGGCCATCTCTTACAAACTTTACCTCAACTGTTTCGCGGGGCCTAAGGGTCGCCAATTTAAACCGCAGGCCACTGTCGTCATTGATATCTGTGCCGTCGACGGACAAAATAACATCGCCCTTATCCAATCCGGCTCTATCTGCTGGACCGCCGTCCAAAAGCTCATTGATGACCGCGCCCTTTGCCCGGTCCAGACCTAATGCAGACGCCATAGTGGCATCGATACTATTGGTACGCGCGCCAATCCA
>CALLBD010000056.1 GCA_938001915.1 uncultured Caulobacterales bacterium
GACCACCTTGAAATCTCTCCCCCAATACCTATCCTCTGGCTATGTCAGAAAAAGGTCATCATAGTAAAACGACGCGTGAGGAACGCTTGGCGGCGAATTTGCGGGCGAATTTGCGCCGCCGTAAACAGGCGGCGCGTAAGGTCAAACCCTCGGCGGGAGAGCCGGCGACTGACAACAATCTCAATCCGGACAAACCCTCGCCTTGAAATCGCCCGCAACCCCGCATAACACGCGAAAAAATAGGCGGTGAAAGACCAGTATGGACAAGATAGTCATTGAGGGCGGATTTCCGTTAAACGGCGAAATTAAAATTAGCGGCGCTAAGAATTCGGCCATTAAATTAATGGCGGTTTGCTTGCTGACCGATGAGCCCGTGACCCTGACAAATATGCCGCGCTTGCGCGATACGCGGTCCATGGCGGGCTTGCTGCGTCATCTCGGTGTTGAGGTGGATGAAGGCAAAGCGGATGTCATGAAAATGCATGCGCCAAAGCTTACTGAATTGACGGCTCCCTATGATCTCGTTCGGAAAATGCGGGCGAGTTTTAATGTCCTAGGACCGCTTCTTGCGCGCGAACATGAGGCGAAAGTCTCTTTGCCCGGCGGCTGTGCGATTGGTGCGCGCCCTGTTGATTTGCATCTAAAGGCCCTAGAGGCGCTAGGCGCAAAAATTAAGCTGGAAGAAGGCTATGTCGTCGCCACGGCCAAAGGCGGATTGAAAGGCGCAGAGATCACTTTTCCCTTCGTAACAGTCGGGGCAACGGAGCATGCTATTTTAGCCGCCGTGTTGGCGAAAGGCGAGACGGTTTTATATAACGCCGCCCGCGAGCCGGAGATTGCGGATCTCGCAAATTGCCTCAATGCGATGGGCGCAAAAATTATGGGTGCGGGACGCTCTGAAATCCGCATTCAAGGCGTGGAGCGTTTATCAGGCGTCAAATATGCCGTTGTACCTGACCGCATCGAGGCGGGCACCTATGCCTTGGCTGCGGCCACTGCGGGCGGGTCCGTGCGTTTGACGAATATCCGGTCTGACCATCTTGGCTCCCTTTGGCCTCTGATTGCGCAAGCGGGCGCGAAGGTCTCGTTGGATGAAACCTCAGTCTTAATTGAACGGGGCGGCGGCCGGCCTAAGCCTGTTGATGTGGACACCATGGCCTATCCAGGGTTCCCAACCGATCTACAGGCGCAGTTCATGGCCTTTATGTGTTTGGCCAATGGGGTTTCCATTGTGCGTGAGAACATCTTCGAAAACCGCTTCATGCATTGTCCAGAGCTTGCACGCATGGGGGCAGATATTACCGTAACAGGCCGTGAAGCCATTGTCCGGGGCGTAAAAGAGTTTCGCGGCGCGCAAGTCATGGCAACGGACCTGCGCGCTTCTGCTTGCCTCATCAACGCAGGCCTTGCGGCCAGAGGCGAAACGCATATCAGCCGCGTCTATCATCTTGACCGAGGCTTTGAAGACATTGAAGGTAAGCTCGAACGATGCGGCGCACGTATTTCGAGGCAAAAAGATGAGTAAGTTAAAATTATTGGCGGCGGATACCTCTGACCTAGAAGTTATCGCGAGTGCGGTGCAGGATGCGATTTTCCAAATTGGTCAAACGCGCTTCGATAAAGACGGCCGCAGCTTCACCCTTCGCTTGTCGCGTTACAGGCATGAAGGCGACAAACCCCAACGGATTGAATCTGGATTGCGATTTGACGGCGTTATGTCGGTGAGCAGTCAAGCTGTTGCGACAGAAAAGGGCGAGGCCTTTGCCGTGATACTGGGTTTGGAATTTACCGCCACTGATAGTCCGGCAGGGCATGTCTTTCTGCGATTGGCGGGCGGCGGTACAGTCCGTATTGCTGTCGAAGCCATTGACGTGACATTAGCCGATCACGGCGAGGCCCGCGCAACCAAAAGAATTCCGACACATGACGGAGAGTGAAAACCATTATATCGCTGAATTGCATATCGATGAAGACAGCCTGCCTGTCGCCTCAATTGAAATGCAACATGAGCGGCGCGTTGCGATTTTTGACCTGCTAGAGCAGAATGAATTTCGTCCGTTGGAAAGCGCGCGGGGGCCATATACTCTGCGGTTAAGCTTGCAAGATGGACGACGTCTTGCCTTTGAGGTGGAGCGAACAAATGGGTCTCCGCGCGGGACATACACAATTTCTCTGGTTCCATTCCGCCGGGTTATCAAAGATTATTTCATGATCTGCGAGAGCTATCATAACGCTATTCGCACCGCGACTTCCGCACAAATTGAGGCCATCGATATGGGCCGCAGAGGGCTTCATAATGAAGGCTCTCGGATGTTGACCGATGCGTTGCGCAATCAGGTTGAAATCGAGTTCAATACCTCGCGAAGATTGTTCACACTTATCTGTGCGCTTCACAGACGGACCGTGCAATGAAGGTTCTTTTCATTTGCCAGTTAAATTCCGTGCGTTCGCCAATGGCCGAGGGCTTATTACGTAAGCGTATGGGGGATATAATCCAGGTCCAAAGCTGCGGCTTGTCCCCCATTGAGCCAAATGATTTCATGGTCACAATTATGCGGGAAGTAGGGATTGATATGTCCGAGCATCAGCCGCTGAGTTTGGCGGATGTGGCTGAAGAAAAATTCGACCGAATTATCGCCTTTACAGCGGGCGCAAAGGCCGCTGCAGAAGGTTTCCTTGAAGATGATCAGCCCGAAATCGAGTTATGGGCCGTGCCAAATCCGGGAGAGGGCTCTTTGGATGTCCGTGCCCTTTTGAATAATTACCGCGCAATTAGGTCAAATATTGATGCCAGATTGGCGCGGGAATTCGGCGAAAAGCCGTAAAAACCCCTTTTAAACCGCCTGAATCTGCCTATATAGCGCTCTGATACGACGCCGATAAAAGGATACCTCTTGGCTAAAGAAGAACTATTGGAATTTGAAGGGGAAGTTATTGAGCTTCTTCCTAATGCGACATTCCGTGTAAAACTTGTGAATGATCACGAAATTATCGCCCACACCGCTGGCCGTATGCGAAAGAACCGCATTCGCGTTTTGGCGGGCGACCATGTCACGGTTGAGATGACACCCTATGATTTGACCAAAGGTCGGATCACATATCGCTTCAAGTAAAATTACTGGGATGAAGCCTTTCATCCTGGCCAGCGCCAGTCCCCGCCGCCGCGATCTTCTCGCGCAAATTGGGCTAGAACCGTCGCGCATAATCCCTGCGGATATCAATGAAGACCCAATTGAGGGTGAGCTGCCCCGCCAGCATGCCTTGCGGCTGGCTTGTGAAAAGGCGCAGAAGGTTGCGCAAGATCATCCAGATAAAATCATACTTGCCTCTGATACCGTTGTGGGCGTGGGTCGCCGCATTTTGCCCAAGACCGAAGATCGTACATCCGCCGAAAATTGTTTGCAGCTCCTTTCAGGGCGTGCTCACCGTGTCTTTACGGGCGTTGCCGTCATTGACGAAACAGGAAATTTGCGCGCCCGTATCTCTGAAACGCGTCTAAAAATGAAACGTCTAAGCGAGGCTGAAATTACGGCCTATCTTGATAGCGGCGAGTGGGATGGCAAAGCCGGCGGATACGGTATTCAAGGGTTAGCCGGGGCCTTTATCCATCATATTTCAGGCTCATATACAGGGGTTGTTGGACTGCCTGTTTATGAGACACGTAACCTCTTATTGGCAGCCTGCAAATGAAACGACGCGCCGTGATTGAAATGGCGGTTGGGGAAACCCGCGTCGCCGTCTATGAAGGCCGCCGCATGGTCGAGCTCTATGTCGACCGGCCTTGGCAGAAAACGCCGCGAACGGGCGATATTTACACGGGACGCGTCACGACGGTTGACCCGTCCGTGGCAGGCGCTTGGGTTGATATTGGGGCAGGGGCTGCGCCTGCGCTTATGCCATTTGCGGCGCAAAAGGACATGCCGCGCCTGACCGAAGGCCAAGCCGTAAAGGTCAGTATTTTGCGGTCTCAAATCGGCGATAAAGGCGCGACGCTACGCTATTTGGGAGCGAGCACGGCTAAACCTGGCCTCGTTAAAAAACTCAGCTTGCACGAGCGTCTGTCAGAGCGGTTCCCAGAATTGAAATTTGATGAGGCCTCTGTGAACGCCGTCGACGATGCCTGTGAGATGTCTTTGGCTCTGCCCAGCGGCGGCTCTATTACTATGGAGCAGACACAGGCGCTCCTCGCGATTGATGTTGACAAAGGCGCGGCGATTTCTGCTGCCGCTGCTGCAAATGAAGCCGCCAAGCTGATTGCGTCGCAATTGCGCCTCAGGGGGCTTGGCGGTCTTATCGTGATTGACTTCCCGAACCTGCGCCAGCCGAAGCAGCGCAAAACGCTAGAGCGAACATTTGAAGCAGCCTTTGAAGCAGACCCGAATGTCGCTAAATTTAATTCCCTCTCTAGATTTGGGGTCATAGAGATGACGCGCGCAAAACCTGACCTATCTTTGGACGATGTGCTGAACACCAGATATGGCGCGCCGACGGTGCCAACCCAATCCTTGCGCGCACTGCGCCGCCTGACCCGCGAAGCGACTGTCTCGCCTGGCGCGCAATTGGAGCTCTTTGTGACGCCAGAAATTAATGCCTGGCTGAACGACGCGCCATTTGATTGGGAGGCTGAGGTCACGGACCGTATCGGGGCGAGGTTCAAAATCACGACAGGCACATCTGTCGATGTGAAAGCGGACCGATGAAGACCTGTACCTTTTGTAAGCGAAAGCCTGTTCTTGAGAGCTTTAAGCCGTTCTGTTCAAAACGCTGTGCGGACCTTGATTTAGGTCAGTGGCTAACGGGCGGATATGCCATTCCTACAAATGACTCGGGCCCAGACCCACATAGCAATCCTGATGAGTCAGACCCGTACCGCCCTGCGAATGATTAGGCGTAACTGTCGAAGACAACTTTGGCGTCAATGAAGTAATCATCTAACCCTAGCGCTGTTTCTGCGGTGTCTATCCCGTCGCGTGTGACATAGGAGAAGGCGGAAACTTTGATGCCGTCTGCTTGATAATTCTTAACCAATTCACGTGTGATCATTCCCGCCGGCACACAAACATTTTGAATTAAATCGCGCATTTCACCCTGCAAAGGGCCGTCGATAAACCAGCCTGAGCGTTCGCCCAGAACGAGGCGCCGTTGCGGGCGGGGGACCTCTCCGTTTTTCGCTTCATAGACCCTATGGATTGACCGCACAGCCGCGCTCGGGTTTTTGCACCAATGCGATAAGGTGAGTTCCGCGCCGGGCGCCAAATCTCTGATGGCGTAGAGAGTCTCTGGCAGCCAACTTACCCAAACAATGCGGTCCATGAGGCCATTGGCTTTGGCCAAAGCGACGAGCATGTCTTCAAAACCTGCGTCTTTCATATCGACTAAAAGCTTGGCTTTATTCGGATGTTTCGCGGCGGCTTCGAACAGGGCCTCAGTGGTGGGCATATGCGCAAATACGCCGCCAAGCTCATGCCTATCTCTCGCCATTACGTCGCAGATATGCCGGAGTTTTCCCGTCTGCGTTTTCGCCGCTTCATCATGATAGATGAGCGGCGTGCCGCATTTCGCCACGCGAATATCAAACTCAACTTGCGCAACGCCAAAATCAAGCGCGGCGTTTAAGCCGTCAATTGTGTTTTCATGCGGGGAAAACCCTCGGAAACGGTGAGATACAAGTTGAGATAATTCAGGCATGTTGGAGAGTTTATACGTTACGGGTTAAAGGTCAAACCCATCCATAAATAGGCTTCGGGTAACGGGTGGAGGGGTCAGAGTGCCTTATCCATTGCGTAATTGTGGATTTCCACACCTTCAATTTCAAAGACCCGTTTCCCGCGCTCAATAAAATCTTTCTTTAAAAAAAACCGCCGCGCGCCTTCGCTGGCTTCCGTGTGTAAAATCGTCATGCCGAGCTTTACGGCGTGTTTCTCCATTTCATCATAAAGCGCGGATACGACGCCCGTTCC
>CALLBD010000057.1 GCA_938001915.1 uncultured Caulobacterales bacterium
AAGCTATCTTTCCGCCATTTGAGCATCGGCCCAATCCCCATAAAGAGAATGAGCAGGCACATAATCGGCGTGAAAGTGAGCTCGAAATAGGGCGCGCCGACACTGATTTTCGATCCATTTATCGCATCGATAAATATCGGATAAAACGTCCCCAAAAACACGGTCGCCAGCGCCGCCGTTAGCAGCAGGTTATTCATCACGAGCGCTCCATCGCGCGAGACCGTCTCAAAGGGCGTGGAGTCGCGCAGCGTATGGGCGCGCATGGCATAGAGGCTCAGCGCCCCGCCTGTCGCGAGCCCCAATAACAAGAGCAAAAACACGCCCCGCTCGGGGTCCACCGCAAAGGCATGGACACTTACGAGAATACCAGAGCGCACCACAAAGGTCCCAATCAGCGACAAAGCAAAGGTCGTAATCGCGAGCAGCACCGTCCAGCCCGCCAAACTATGGCGCGTGCCCAGCACTAAGATTGAATGCAGCAGGGCCGTCCCCGCGAGCCACGGCATGAAGCTCACATTCTCGACGGGGTCCCACATCCACCATCCGCCCCAACCGAGTTCATAATAGGCCCAGAAACTGCCCAGCGCGATACCGATGGTCAGGAAGCTCCACGCGGTCAAAACCCAAGGCCGCAGCCACTTCGCCCAAACCGCATCCACACGCCCCTCAATCAGGGCAGCAACGGCAAAACTAAAGGGCAGAGAAAATCCGACATAACCCAAATAGAGAAACGGCGGATGAAAGGCGAGGCCGGGGTCTTGCAAAATCGGGTTCAGCCCATTGCCATCCACGGGCACAGGGTTCAGCCGCTCGAAAGGGTTCGAGGTGAAAAGGATAAAGGCCAAAAACCCGGCCGCGACGAGTGCCTGAATGGCAATGGCGCGCGCCTTTAATTGCGGCGGCAAAGCTTTGCCAAATATCGGTACCGCCGCGCCATATCCCGCCATCATCAAAACCCAGAGCAGAATAGAGCCCTCATGATTGCCCCACACGCCGCTGATTTTATAGAGCAGCGGTTTGGCGGAATGACTATGGCTCGCGGCGAGTTTGACGGAAAAATCGGACGACAGAAACACGCTGGTCAGCGCAAGGAAGGAAAAAGCCAAAAGCAGGAATTGCGCCAGAGCGGCGCGGTCGCCAAACTCCATCAGGCGCGCCTGATTACGCTGCGCCCCAATTAGCGGAAGTACCGCCTGCAAGCACGCCACACAAAAGGCGAGCACAAGGGCCATATGTCCGAGCTCTGCGGTCATGGGTGGGGTCTAACGAGAAGGGGCGCGCGGCTCAATGGGCGATGTGGGGGAGTGGGGGATTTGCCGCAGGGGCGGGAGGCGGTAGGCGAGGCCTAAAAATTGATGCTATGAATTGATTTTATTTGGATGAGGTTAGGGTGACGGCTAGGCAGAAATTAGATGCATTCCATGTACGGACGTCAACAAACTGTTACGTTAAACGACTTTAAAAGATTCGGTCAGACTTTTTACGACAATAAAATTTGGGGTTGTTGAAATTTTAGGTTTACTCCCTTTTGCAATAGATTTTAACAAGCTAGAAAAAGTTGCAAAGATACGTTAAACCATTCAGACTTGCGGCATGTCTCATTTTAATTTTAACTATAGTAAATTGGCTGCCACGGTTTTTACCCTATCAAGCTTGATTTTGTCCGCCTGTTTGGATAGCAACCCAGCGCGCATAGAAGCGGCTGATAGCGCTGTAGACAGAGCTGAAAATTGGGGGTTACTAGAGCATAGCCACCTTAACTATACGTCTCAAACTGCAAACAAAAAATGTCCGTCGGAGGCGGGCGGCGTGTTTTACATCGACCCGATTCCAAAACTGGTTGAGCTTGCCCGTAACCATAATGTAGTCATGATAAATGAGGCGCATTATAAGCCATTACACCGAGCTTTTACGGGTGAGCTTGCTAAAGCTTTGACTGAACTGGATTTCGATTATTTCGGTGCAGAAGGTTTCTCGCCATCAGAATTTTCTGGAAACTATAGAAATCTATCTCTAGCCAAACGCGGTTATCCAGTTGCCCACGATGGTACGTCTTATCTCAGAGAGCCAATTTTTGGACAGCTGGTGGAGACAGTAATTGAGAATGACTACACGCTCTTTGCCTACGAAGTCTCCAAGCCCTTACCAGAAGGCGTGCAGAGCTCGCAGGTTCATCGAGAAATCGAACAAGCTAAAAATATCCTGCGGGAGTTGGAACAGGTCTCAAACAAAAAAATCCTCGTCCATGCAGGTTATCACCACATCCGGGAAGCACCGTCGGAGTTTCATGGCACCAAATGGATGGCGAAATATCTTACTGAAATGAGCGGCATCGACCCGCTCACTATAAATCAGACTGATTGCTATAGTCAGCAGGCTTTTGACGGAGGTCTTTTTGGCTATGCTATGCCCGTTGATATAGATGGCAATCCGATTTCTTCAGAGGGTTATGATGTCATTCTTATTCCGCCAAAAGAAGCGCAATTCAAAGAGAGGCCCGTTTGGCTTCGCGATATCGGACGTAAATTCGTAGATTTGCCAACCGAACTTAAATTTGAAGGTCAATATACTCAGGTTACGGCGCGTAATACTCAAAGGGTCAAAGACGCGGTTGCGGAGGACACAATCTACCGTCCGCCGCACTCTGATAAACCATTGGCGCTTCGGCCTGGGATATATCGGTTGGAGGTTACGGATAAAGACAAAGCCGTATTGGGCGTGACAAACATTACAGTGAATTAAACCCGCGAAACTTAATATATTTTGTGAGTAGTTGTTAGCTAAGTTGGTTCAAAAGTCCGTCATGCTTACTATGCCTTTAACGAGAATCTTAATTTCATTAATAACCAATAAATATGCTCGTCATTGCAAGACTTGTTCTTGCAATCCATGGGGCTTACGTGGCGTTTGATGGGATAGGTTTTGGGATTTGTTGCCTCTTCTGGGCATTACATCGCCATTGCTTTTGGCCCTAATGCCGCACCATGGATTACCAGACCAAGTCTGGTAATGACGGCATGTGAAAGTTGGGCAAACAAGCCTTTCTAATTTCCATCCTCATATAATCCCAGCCAATTCCCCCATAAAACCGCTGTTTCAAAAAACATAATCCTCAAACCTAAAACCTATGTCACATTAAACGCGTTCTTTCGAGCATAGGACAGGTAGACGTCACCTACTGGTTTGAGAGACGGTGGGTCTGAGCGGCTGAGGGTGACTCCTCGGTGTGTGCCGGGACTTTTACATCGAGAGGCGACCGCTTTGTCTTAACCGGGGCCGTTGTAACCGCAGCAATGTGGGGTTTATGTGAGGTGGTAGGAAACGCATCACATGAATAGGAAAGAGGCTCCTCACCAGAGTTTTACTCCTTATGGCGTGCATGACCGGAAGGTGAAACTGCGGGACCCCCGCCCGGTGTATCTACAACCGTTGCCGCGTGATGTCAGTCGCGTAAACAAAACTAATCTATTTGGCAGCCATCGCGGTTGTCGTCGCGCGGGCCGTCCTCTTCATCGGAGGCTTCGCCTCCTATCTGCGGGTTGCCGCCCTCCTAGTTGGTTTTCCTATGGAAAATCAACCGCCCAACCCGCGTTGAGGTTAGAAACGGCGATTGTAGTCACCAGATGGGCTATGAGCGTAACCGCATGGGATAAAATCTCAGGAACTTTATGCGCCCACACTCACTCTACGCGCTTTATACGAAAAGAGGG
>CALLBD010000058.1 GCA_938001915.1 uncultured Caulobacterales bacterium
GTTGAGAATTTCATGGGAGACTCCTTTGAGTGAAAACTGAGTGGGCCAGTGATAGCGGCCTGCAGGGAAGAAGCGGTCAAGCAGGGGTACAATCGGCGCGCAGAGAATAAGCGCGAGGATAATGCCTGCCGCATTATAAAAGGCGAATTGTATGGTGAAACCAACGCTGGCGACGAGTAGCGCAAAGAGCACGCGGCCAAGCCGAGAATCTGGCGTCGTCTTTGGGTCGGATATCATAAAGAACGCAAAAATCAGCAGCGCGCCCGATTGCATTTGATGAATCGGAATTGCCAGCGGGTCGCCCAGCCATATGGCGCGGCCGAACACTAGCGCCGCATAAAAGCCTAAGAGCGAGAGCGATACATCCCAGCGCTTGGCTTTGCCTGTCACGATGCCGCCCAGCGCCAATAAGAGCAGCGCAAAGAGAGTCGCCTGCCCCCATTGCCCCGGCGAAATCCACGCCGCGCCAAAGAGCAGTGAAATAATGACTAGGCCAAAATTCGCAGGATTGAAGATATGTTTCCCCCGCCAGCGAATGAGATATTTGGACGCTACGGCTATAACGCCAGCCGCAATAGACAGTGTGACGGACCCTGTTCGCAATAAAAGCGTCAGGGATAGCGCGGAAATCAGAGGACTACGCGGATCAAAGGGACGTTTGATAAACCTGTCGGCCAGCGCCTGTGTCGTCAGCGTCGCCCCGACACAACCGACCACATGCCACCACGGCAGATGGAAGCTATAGTGGAAGAGTCCCAAGAGAATGAGGCTGGAGAGGACAGAAATTTGGTAATTGCGCGGGTCCGCGAGCAACGCGCGTATAAAACCCGTCTGTTCAGAAATAGCCGTCACATCCTCGCCTTTCGACACCTCATCTACAGAACACAACATCAATGTGGCATGAACATGGCACAATTGACGCTCTTATCTATTAGACGTGTCTCGCGGCGACATCCTTGGGAGAGGATGAAATTTTTTACACTGAGACCCTAAGACACTCCCAGTTCGCGGATAGCAGGCGCCCCCTCTCTACCCGCACCTATTTTGTGCGTGGAGAAAGAGTGAGAGTCTTTGTAGTAGGAGTGAACATCCCCATAGCGAACCTCGGCGAGTGTCTTATTTTGCGCAGTTTAAGCCGCTCAGTTTTCTGCGACTTAGATATCTCATCATGAGACAGTTCAATTTAATAAAGACCATTTTTATTTATTTTAGTTTATGTTACTCTACGGTATGAAAAAACAAAAAACAGTTCTCGTTTTATTGTTTGGAATCACATCAGCTGGCAATTCTGTAGCTGAAACTCTCGTCCCGCTGCCACTACCTGAAGGGACACCTCAAGAAATGGAAGGGTTTAATAGCAGGACGCTGTACAACTCGTATCGTAGCGCCGTTTTTAAGGATATAAAAGACGCTTCACAGGAGTCATTAAATAGAATTAGTTCTCATTTTTTTGATTTTGGGACTGTTAATAAGGTAGCCAGACATGGCGTATCATTTCGCTATTACCCTGTCGTCCAAACGAGTAAAGGTGAGGAGGGGTTTGGGCAAATTTATCATTCGTGCGACCGTAAAAAAGAGATTTGTGATTGGGTCATGAAGATTGTCACAGTTCCGATTATAAGCGCTTCCGAGTGGACATATGTCAATTTTGATGCCGTCACGGCCGTATCGAACTTAAAAGCACAAGATATCGAGCCCGATGATTCCATATCTGATTTAGGCTTTTTGATGAAACTCCCATCTCCGAAGCCGTACATTTTAGCTAATGCGAAGAAACAATTATATTATGGCAAGGACTGTCCTGCATTTGTGGGTATTCTCGGCAGTGACTATTACGGGCAAGAACGCGGTAAGTATCTGATAGATATAAGCACTACAGATAAAAAAAATATCACACCTAAACATGTCAAAAATGCAAAATTCGAAATTTCCATTCTGGAGAGCCCAGATAAGCTTCAAATATATTATGCTCAACCCATCATTGAATTAAAATTCTCAAGCGAAACTGGGAATGAGATAGGCAACAAGTTATTTGAAAGTATCAAGGGGTGCCCCAACAAAGCGGATGCTGAGCTTTAGCTTTTTTGTCGAGATTCACCCAAAGACCAGCGTCCTATTTTGGGCGGTTTAAGCCGCTAAATTGAAGACCTTATTTGAAAGCCCCCGTTTAGAACGGGATTTCGTCGTCTAGGTCGAAATCGCCTGCGGGGCCTTCTTGGGCTGAGGCGCTACGGCTTCCGCCGCCAGAGCCGCCTTGGTCCATATTGCCATAACCGCCGCGGTCTTGGTTGTAGCCGCCGCCACCCCCTCCGCCGCTGCCGTAATTTCCACCGCCAGAACGCCCGCCGCCGCCTTGGCTGCCTGCACTGTCGAGCATAGTCAGTGTTGTACCGGGGCCCTGTAGGACGATTTCCGTTGTGTATTTATCATTGCCGTCGCGGTCTTGCCACTTACGGGTTTGGAGCTTGCCTTCAATGTAAAGCTTAGAGCCTTTTTTGACATAGCGTTCGACGACACCGACGAGGCCTTCACCGAAAATCGCGACGCGGTGCCATTCCGTTTTCTCGCGACGTTCACCGCTCTGCTTGTCGCGCCAGTTCTCGGACGTGGCGAGACTGATATTTGCGACTTTCCCGCCATTGCCGAATGTGCGGACTTCCGGATCGTTGCCGACATTGCCGACGAGAATTACTTTATTGACTGAGCCTGCCATCATACCACCTATTGTATTTTTGGTCTCATTATGTTCTAGCCACTCCACCTTATCACTGCAAGAGGGCGGCTGAGTCTGACTTGTTTTGATTGTGACAGCCCCCTAAGTCCACGCCCGCGCG
>CALLBD010000059.1 GCA_938001915.1 uncultured Caulobacterales bacterium
AGCTTGGCGGAGCAGTTGGCCATACTGCAAGGGACCGAGTTAATTTTTTTGCCTGAGAGTACTACAGTTAAAACGCAAAGTCCGCTTAAATTTTTCTTAAATCGATCCGGCACAGATCCAGCCGCCACATATCCCAATGTAGATGACGCTGATGGAGGTGACTTCGCAGAAGTATTTGGGCTTGCTCGAAGCTCTGACTACACGGAATTGACGCGGGAAGATGTCACAAATATTTTGGAAAATTATTCTAAGCAGGGCAGGGTATTCTGTACCGAACCACCATGCCCGTCTGCGGAGGAATTGGATGAGGCTTGGTCAAAAATGCTAGAGGCGATTAAGAAAGAAAACGGTCTCTTAGAAAACAAGGAATAACCCGTCTTGTTAAAGTCGGGACGGATTGACGTGCGTTCCGCCTATGCTTCCTCTCCCTTTAGGGGGAGGTGGCCGATCGTAGCGAGGTCGGAGGGGGTGTTCACCAAAATAAGATTGGAGTTCTTACCCCCTCTGTCTTCACTTCGCTCAGACATCTCCCCCTTAAGTGGGGAGAGAGGCTTTCTTTAGACCCGCCCCGACACACCTTTTGTGCCTTGGCAAACCGTTGGAATTAAAATTCATCGTATAATCTTGGGTTTGCTATAAGGGGCGGGCGGGGGTAGAGCGCTTGCTATGACTCAGAGCTTAAAAATCGCCTCTATCCAAGCCAATCCGATTGTCGGGGATGTTCCCGGAAATTTGGATAAAGCCCAAGCGCATTATGCCAAAGCGAAAGCGGATGGCGCGGATATTGTCGTCTTCTCTGAACTCTTCATCATCGGCTATGCGCCCGAGGATTTAGTGCTGCGTCCGTCGGCGGTGACGGATTGTAAAACCGCCTGTGAGCGGCTTGCAGCCGAAACCAAAGACGGGCCAGCAATTGTCTTTTCCGCGCCGTGGCTGGATGAGGGCGAGCTTTACAATTCGGCGCTATTTATGCGCGGCGGGGAGATTACCGATATTCGCTTTAAGCACCATTTGCCCAATTATGGCGTGTTCGATGAAGCGCGTGTTTTTACGTCAGGTCCGTTGCCGCAACCTATTGATTTTAATGGTATTTCCATTGGACTGCCTGTCTGTGAAGACCTCTGGCAAGATACTGTGGCAGATCACCTGAAAGACGCAGGCGCGGAGCTCATGATTTCGCCTAATGGGTCACCTTGGCGGCGCACGGCACTGTCTGAACGGGTCGAAGCGCTTGGCGAGAAAGTCATCACCGAAGGCCTGCCTTTGGTCTATGTAAACCAAGTCGGCGGGCAGGATGAATTGGTTTTTGACGGCTCGTCTTTTTCAATGGCGGCAGATGGCTCCATCGTGCAATCGCTCAAGAGCTTTGTCGAAGATTACGACCTCGCGACTTGGGAAAAACAAGGCGGCGTCTGGACCTGCGTGAAGGCCAAACAAGAGGTGCAGCTTTCTGGTCAAGAAGCCGACTGGCGGGCCATGTGTTTGGGCCTCGGGGATTACGTCAATAAGAACGGATTTAAACAGATAATTCTCGGCATGAGCGGTGGCATTGATAGTGCCATGGCGGCAACGATCGCGGTGGATGCGCTTGGGCCTGACCGCGTTTGGGCGGTGATGATGCCAACGAAATATACCTCTGGCGACTCGCTAACGGATGCGGAAGCGTGCTGTGAGCGTCTTGGGTGCCGCTATGATTCCATTCCGATTAAGCCCGCGATTGATACTTTTGATATAATGCTTGAGCCGTTTTTCGGAGATTTGCCGCCCTCTACGGCGGAGGAGAATATTCAGTCTCGCTCTCGCGCGCTGACCCTTATGGCGCTATCGAACAAATTTGGACCGATGCTGGTCACGACAGGCAATAAGTCTGAAATGGCCGTGGGCTATGCCACGCTCTATGGCGATATGTGCGGTGGCTATAATCCGCTAAAGGACGTGTATAAAACCGAAGTCTTTGCCCTGGCCAATTGGCGCAATGACAATACGCCCGAAGATTTGCTTGGCGCGGATACGCCCATCCCGACGCGGATTATCACAAAGCCGCCTTCGGCAGAGCTTCGGGATGACCAAAAGGACAGCGATAGCCTGCCAGAATATGATATTTTGGATGATCTTTTGCTGTGCCTAATAGAGCTAGAACTGCCGATTGAAGAAATTCTGGAACGGGGACATAGCGCCGAAAATGTTAAGCGCATTCAGAATTTACTCTATATTGCTGAATATAAACGTCGCCAAGCGCCTCCGGGTGTGAAAATAGGCTCCAAGAATTTCGGACGCGATCGCCGCTATCCGATTACGAATCGTTATCGCGATAAAATCGCTAAAGGTGAAATCTGATGACCGCTCCTATTGTACGTTTTGCGCCGTCTCCGACGGGTAAGTTGCATGTCGGCAATGTCCGCACGGCGCTGATGAATGTGCTGTTTGCGCAATCGCAAGGCGGAACATTTGTTCTGCGGATTGATGACACGGATGTTGAGCGCTCCACGGCAGAATATGAGCAAGGTATACGCGATGATTTAACGTGGCTGGGCGTGAGCTGGGGGAAGACCTTCAAGCAATCCGAACGTTTCGACATGTATGATGAGGCGCGTGATAAACTTATCGCGGCCGGATTGCTCTACCCTTGTTATGAGACTTCGGATGAGCTGGACCGTCAGCGAAAGTTACAGCGGGTCGCTGGGAAGCCGCCAATTTATAACCGCGCGGCACTAGACCTCACGGCAGAGCAAAAGTCCGCCTATGAAGCCGAGGGCCGCACGCCGCATTGGCGCTTTAAGCTCTCTGGCGGCACTGTGACGTGGACTGATTTGGTTCGGGGCGAGCAGAGCATTGATATGTCCTCTCTGTCTGATCCGGTTCTCATTCGGGGGGACGGGTCATATCTCTACACACTTCCAAGTGTTGTCGATGATATTGAAGCGCAGATTACGCACGTCATTCGCGGCGAAGATCATGTGACCAACTCTGGCGCGCAGATAGAGATCTTCCGGGCCCTGTCAGATCATTGCCCTGAATTTGCCCATACGCCTTTATTGGTCGGCGCAGACGGGAAGTCTCTTTCCAAGCGTATCGGGTCACTGTCTATGGGTGAGCTCCGTCAGCAAGGTATTGAACCTATGGCGATTGCATCATTGCTCTGTAAAATTGGCACGTCGGACGCCGTTGAAATTCGGACGTCTTTACAAGATCTTGGCAAAGAATTCTCATTTTCAAAAGTGGGCCGTGCGCCCGCTCGGTTTGATGAGAAAGATCTTATCTCTCTTAACGCAAAGCTCTTACATGATACGCCATATGCGGATGTAAAAGACCGCGTTCCGGGGGATGAGCCGTTTTGGAATATTGTGCGGGCAAATATTGAAAAAATCTCTGATGTGGATGAATGGGCAGAAATTGTCTTGAAGCCGATGTCGGGGACAATTGCAGAGGATGACAAAGATTTCTGCGAGGCTGCGGCGAATTTTTTGCCAGATAGCGTGACGGCGGAAACGTGGTCGGCTTTGATTGCGCATTTGAAAGAGACAACAAGCCGCAAGGGTAAGACATTATTTATGCCCTTGCGTCTGGCGTTGACGGGGCAACAGCATGGTCCGTCTATGGATGATATGTTGCATTTGCTTGGCGCTGAGAAGGCGCAGGCGCGTTTACGGGGAGAGGTGGCCTAACAGCCTCTCGAATTCGTGAATTACCCTATTCGGGATTTATGGGTTAGGAGTTAAAACACGTTAACATAGGGGGCTCTAATGCCTAATTTACGACTACCGCTACTTTTGACGCGGCTTTCGATATTTTACTTTCTCCTACCCTGGCAGGTTATGCGGTTCACGAATCCAGAATCTGCGAGTGGAATTGCAAAGAAATACTATCATTTGGACGGTCTCAGCGACTCGTTTGGCCTCATAATCGGTGTCTTTTGGATGGTACTTTTGATTGCCTTTCTTGTCGGGTTTAAGAAGCGGATTAGCTACGGGCTTGTTTTTGTTCTTCACGCGGGCGCAATCCTTGTCACCTTACCGTCTTATATTTGGAAGACAGAGGCTTATAACCAGTTGTTCCTTGCGGCCATTCCGGCGGCAGCGGCGATGGGCTTGCTTTGGTTGCTACGCAAAGAAGATACGATGCTTAGTTTGGGCGGAAAGTTGGGGTAGATACAGTCGGCGATTGGTCTCTGACTACACGGGTGTGTGAAGCCGGGATGTATGTAGTCAGGGACCAATCCACCTTTTGTAGATCGCGTTGGGATGATACGATCACATGTCTTCGGTTAACTGATGCAAAGTTTCGAAGACGAGACATACTTATACTTTTGGTTGTATTCAGTCAAGCTAAACTTATGAAACTTCCCAGTCTTCTCTCACCATAGTTAAGGCTTCGCAAAATAAAGTTCTTGTTAATCCTTATCAGGCCGCCATGACACAATTTGGCGGAAAATGACCCTATATATAGGATCAAAAATCAGAACGGCCGCTAAAACTAATAGGCCCCAAATCCAATGTTGATCTGCAATTAGCAACCAAATCATGACCCCAAAGGCAGCTGGGTAAAATAAAAGGGCTCTTGCGAATCGCCAAATGGCACTGGCGGTGTTGATGGCCTTGCGTCTCACGCGTCCAGCTCCCTGGGGAGAATTAAATCTGTAAAAACCCAGGCCTCTGAATTTAGCCAATCCGAGATGAGAGGGGTCTTGCGCGTTAGGACTGTGCAGGCACCTGTGGGATAGGCATGTATTTGCCCCGTAAAATACTGATGGAGCGCTGACCATCCAGGATTATGACCCAACAACATCAGACTTCCCTCGGGCTCAATAGCTTTACCGCAATGTTGCAGCACAGTCTCTGCGCTCGCGTGGTAAAAATCAGATGAATACTGAACGGTCTGCGCGCCCGGAATAGCGCGTATCAAACGCATCGCTGTTTCTCGGGTCCGTTTTGCATCAGAAGACCAAATGATGTCTGGGGCATATCCACGGGCCGTCAATGCATTCCCCACGGCTGTAGCGGCGCGTTGCCCCCTTTCGTTCAAGGGGCGCTCATGATCGGATAAAGACCCATCTGACCAAGAGGATTTTGCGTGACGCATAAGCAGAAGGCGAGACAACATAAGGCCTCTTGCATGCAAAATAAGATTCGAGCAATGCGGTACCGTTCAAAAGAGGCCGCAGCCTAAGCTTTACCCCTGCGGCGGCGCGCCCTATAGCGGGCAAAACTTGATAAAATTTATAAAGTCCATTCCATGTTTGATATCAAAGCCATTCGCGAAAACCCTGATGAATTTGACCGCCTTTGGGCTAAGCGGGGACTTGAGGCTCAATCGAAAAATATCCTCGATCAAGATAAGCTAATCCGCAAAGCAATGCAGGTGGTGCAAGAAGCTGAGGCTGCAAGGAACAAGGCATCAAAGCAAATTGGTGCGGCTATGGGGAAGGGCGACAAAGAAGAAGCTGAGCGACTCAAGGCTGAGGTGGCAGGCGCGAAGAATGTCATCGCCGCTATGGGCGCGCAGGTCGAAAGCGAGAAAGCCGTTCTCGCCGAGAAACTCGCGAGCTTGCCCAATCTTCCTTTTCATGAAGTGCCCGATGGGGACGGCGAGGAGGATAATGAAGAGGTTTCCAAATGGGGTGAGCCAAAGACATTTGAGTTTAAGCCCAAGGGCCATGACGAACTTGGCGCCGCTTTAGGTCAAATGGATTTTGAGACCGCAGCCAAAATGAGCGGAAGCCGTTTTGTCGTTCTGCGCGGGGCGTTGAGCCGTATGGACCGCGCGCTGGCGGCCCTTATGTTGGATATGCAAACGGAGGAAGGTTTCGAAGAGACCAGCCCGCCATTCCTTGTGTGGCCGCGGGCGCTCCATGGTACTGGGCAGCTTCCGAAATTTGCTGAAGATCTCTATAAGGCAGGAGAAGACCACTACCTTATCCCTACGGCCGAGGTGTCCCTGACAAATACCGTTCGCGAAACGATTTTAGATGAAGACACTCTGCCGCTGCGCATGACGGCGCATACGCCCTGTTTCCGCTCTGAAGCGGGCGCGGCGGGCCGCGATACGAAGGGCATGATTCGCCAGCATCAATTCAATAAGGTTGAGCTCGTGACCATTTGTAAACCTGAGAACTCGGAGGCTGAGCATAAGAATATGCTACGCTGTGCCGAAGCTGTGTTGCAAAAATTAAACCTGCCTTACCGCGTTGTTGAACTCTGCACGGGTGATCTCGGGTTTGGCGCGCGCAAGACATATGACATCGAGGTTTGGTTGCCGAGCCAAGACACATATCGCGAAATTAGCTCGATTAGTAATTGCGGGGACTTCCAAGCGCGCCGCATGAATGCGCGTTACAAACATGGGCCGAAAGACAATCGGTTTGTGCATACGCTCAATGGGTCGGGTTTGGCTGTAGGCCGGACTTTGGTGGCCGTGCTTGAGAATTATCAAAATGAAGATGGCACGATCACCGTTCCAGAGGCGCTTGTACCCTATATGGGCGGACTCGAGGTTATCGGGTGAAAATCCTTCTCACCAATGATGATGGGGT
>CALLBD010000060.1 GCA_938001915.1 uncultured Caulobacterales bacterium
ATCTCATTGTGCTGTAGAGCAAATGCAACGACAGCCTCAAAATATCCAATTTTTGAACCGCAATCAAAATCTTTTCCCTCATATTTGAAGGCGTGAAAGTCTTGTTCCTTCATCAATCTTGCCATGGCGTCTGTAAGTTGAATTTCTCCTCCAGCTCCAGTGGCTTGCGTTTTCAACAAAGACATAACTTGTGGCTGGAGGATATAGCGACCCGTTATTTTTAGGTTGGATGGGGCTTCATCAACGGTTGGCTTCTCTACCATCCCGTCCATCGGAATGAGGTTTCCTGAGGTTGCAGCATTGTCTCGGGGTTTAATTACGCCATAGGAAGAGACATCCGCCTTGGATACGGGATCGACAGCGATAATATTTCCGCCGACTTGATGATAGGCCTCCATCATTTGAGATAGACAGGATTTTTCCGACTTAATTATGACGTCGGGCAACATCACTGCAAAGGGCTCGTTTCCCACTATATCTCTTGCGCACCACACAGCATGACCTAATCCTTTGGCTTGTTGCTGTCTGACAAAACTCATCGAGCCTTCCAGAGGTGTTCTCGCAACGAGCTCATCATATATTTTGGTCTTTCCCTTTCGTCTTAGCGTATCTTCTAGTTCATATGCAGAGTCGAAATAATCCTCGATGGCGGATTTGTTGCGGGCTGTTACAAAAATAAAATGTTCGATTCCGGCCTCTATAGCCTCATCAACGATATATTGAAGCGCGGGGCGATCAACGACCGTAAGCATTTCTTTAGGAACTGTTTTCGTGGCAGGTAACACGCGCGTTCCAAATCCCGCGACTGGCAATACAGCTTTTGTGATAGGTTTCATTCTAGGAGTCCTTTTTATTAAGCGCCAAAACTGGAAAAATTCTTGGAGCGTTTTCCAAGTTTAGGGTTTGCCATCATTTTTGCTAAATTGTTCATTTGGTCCTGCCGCAGGTCTTTTAAATGGACTTACTTAACAATTTGATTGTTCCGAAATGTAAATATACTGTCTGCGTAAGACACGAAAGAGGTGTCGTCAGCAACTGAAAATACGGCCGATTTGCCTTTAAGGGTGACGAGGACGCTATGAATTTGCTTTGGGTTTCCCAATCTAGCGGATTAATTTCTTGGCCTAGAACACAGCGTTTAGGTTTCTTCAAAATGTGCCGTCAGCATTAATCAGTGCAATTTTTGACCATAAAAGCCCGCCCATATAGGGCCGCATTAAACATCAATTAGCGGTCTGCGGGTTCCAGAATACCGAAATCTAACTGATGCATAAAATGTCGGCTAGACACAGATTAATACGGCGCTAACGTAGACAAATACAGTCGAAAAGGAGTGACCATGACAACCAATTCTGTCTCGGAAGAAAGGTCTGCTACCCTTTTTATTGTGTTCATAAGTGTCGTCGCGACCCTTGGTGGGTTTCTTTTCGGTTATGATAGCGGCGTAATCAATGGTACCGTTGAGGGTTTACAGACAGCCTTCAAATCAAAAACCATTGGAACGGGATTTAGTGTTGCCTCAATGCTATTAGGGAGTGCTATCGGCGCATTTTTCGCGGGATGGGCCTCGGATAGTTTCGGGCGACGGAATATGCTCATTGTGGCAGCTGTTCTATTTATCATCAGCGCTTGGGGGTCTGGAATAGCCGGAGATAGCGTTTCCTTCATTGCATATCGGATATTGGGTGGACTCGCCGTGGGCGGGGCCTCTGTTATGGCGCCTGCTTATATTTCGGAGATTGCGCCGGCTCACATCCGCGGACGCCTGACATCTATTCAGCAAGTCGCAATTATTACCGGGTTATTTTGTGCCTTTCTCAGTAATTATTTCCTGGCAAAACTAACGGGGTCGTCCTTGGAGCCGTTTTGGCTAGGGTTTGAGACGTGGCGTTGGATGTTCTGGATGGAGCTTATTCCTGCCTTCGTCTTTCTATTTATGCTCTTTTTTATTCCCAAGAGCCCGCGTTATCTAATTATGCAAAAAGAAGAGGCAAGCGCGAATCGCGTTTTAAGACGGATTTACGGCGAAGCAGGTGCCCCTAGTAAGTTAGCTGATATTAGACATTCGCTCGCGTCTGATCACAAACCCTCTCTTTACGATGTGACGCAGAAGGGGCAACTGTTTCGCGGGGTCATTTGGGTGGGGATTGGACTAGCCGTTCTTCAGCAATTTGTGGGTATTAACATCATCTTTTATTACGGAGCCGTGCTATGGCAGTCGGTAGGGTTTAGTGAATCGGACGCTCTGCTCATAAACGTCTTATCCGGCGGGTTGTCGATTGCATCAGTACTTTTCACGCTTACATTCATCGAAAAAATCGGGCGCAAACCATTTTTGGTTTTTGGCTCGGTAGGTATGTTCATTTGCCTAGCCGTGATTGCGGTTACATTCAGCACCGCTGGAATTATTGACGGAAAGCTCTCGCTAAGCGGTTCTATGGGTGTGGCGGCGTTGCTCGCAGCAAATGCATATGTTGTATGTTTCAATTTGAGTTGGGGACCTGTGATGTGGGTCATGCTCGGAGAAATATTTCCTAATCAGATACGTGGGTCTGGCTTAGCTGTTTCAGGGGCGGCTCAATGGATAGCGAATTTCGCAATCACAATGACATTTCCAATCTTCCTTGCTACTATTGGTCTTTCGGCGGCTTATAGTATCTATGCCTTCTTCGCCTTTGTTTCGATTTTCTTTGTACTGAGATATGTAAGAGAAACCACGGGAATAGAGTTAGAGGAAATGCCTGGGTAATCCCTGTAAAATCTTCCTTGCTGCTCACGAGGCGTAAATTAGGTTTAATCTAGCTCTTGATGACATCCCACTTCGGGGTAATTCAGAGCCTGAGATTGATGTTTGCAACGCCAGAGCTTAGCGTAACGGTTGAAAGCTGGTACTGAGGTGACAAAGCCGTGTGCCAAAAGGATTAAATCATGAAGCTACCGGTCGTACGGTTTGTTATACCGATAGCTTTAGTTTCTCTTGCCCTAGCTATATCTGGCCTTGGGGATTATGGCCGCCAAATTTTCGAATATTTAGGGTCTTCAAATCTCCACCAAACTGGTGGGTTGTCTTACAGGTGGCTATCGGGTCATTTTACTCATTTAGGATTGAATCACACTTGGCTTAATCTCGCAGGATTGATTTCAATATGGGTAATCTACGGCCGTCTGATAACGTATAGATCATGGCTGATTTTCATTATTCTTTGCGCATTTGGGATAAGTGCAGGGCTTCATTTGTTTTCACCTGAAGTCGAGCGTTACGTAGGCTTATCAGGCGTGCTTCACGGGATGTTGGCCTTGGGTGGGGCCTACGGAATGACGATAGCAAACTCAAATAAGCACCCGCGTTCGCTGACGTCAATGAGATGGGAAGATATGCTCGTTTTCTTGGGTTTATGGATCAAGGTTATTTATGAGCAAGTGGTCGGAGCGATACCCGTGAGCGCCGCCATCGCTGGCGACATCGTTATTATAAATGCTCATCTATATGGGGCGGTTTTGGGGACAGTTTTTGCTGTCTTACTCCGCGCCAAACACTGGTTGACCAAAAATATCGAAGGTCAAATTACCTAACTTTTCGCGCCGCCGCAGGTAGGCGAAGACGGGCAAAGCGCCGCGCCCAATTCCCCTGTTTAACGCTTAAAAGATTAAAGTTTATGGTTTAGAAACTCTTAAGACCTCTTGACTAACGAAGCCTAGTACAAGGCAGGTTTTTCAAATGCGTAGATTTCTTTTCGCGGCTCCAATCATGTTGCTGGGGGCATGTTCCATGTCAGAGCGGCCTTTTTCCGAGGCGGGTGTCAACCCAGGTGTATATGCGCCATGCGCCGTGCATAGAGCTTGCCCATCTGGCGAAGGATATGCTGTTTCTACGGTGGCGAGCAGCTTTGCGAATGGGCATTCCGCATTATGGTCTCATGCAGCCCCCTCTTTGACGTTAAGGTCGCAGGTTCCGCTCGGGGCTACCTATCCGTCTCCGGCACCCCAGTATGCTGCGCCTCACTATGTCGCGCCTCAGTATATTGCACCGCAACAATATGCGCCTCAGAATTTTCATGGATATGGTCAGAGTCCCCAGGCGCATCAATTGCACCAGTTGCGCGGTATGCATACTCACAATTCGGGACATTTTTATGGTACCTTGGGCGGGGTCATACAAAACAGGGAATTGGATGTTTTCGGTATTGAGGGCCGCATTGGATATGATACTGGCAATGTTTTTGGCGCGGAATTAGAGGGATCTCTTGGCGTCGTTAATGACAATCAAACCGTACAAAACCCTTTGATTGGAGATGTCGAAATCGACACAGGTAACACATATAATGTTGCGGCTTTTGCGATGGCGCGTATTCCCGTGTCAAAGAAGCTTTCTATGCATGGCCGCGTTGGTTACGATTTTCGCCGATTGACCGTGGACGGGAAGGCTTTGGACGGCACAACTGTTTCACAAAGCGGGAATTTTGACGGGCCTGCGTATGGGGCAGGGGTGGAATATGCCCTGTCTCCTCGTTCGGGACTTCGTTTCGATTTAACGCGATATAGTAATGACATTGGCGGAAATAATTCGATTTCGGGGAGTTTTACTCGCAAATTTTAACGCGGGATTTCTGAGGTCGTAAAGTTAAATTACTTTATGTGTGATTTCCGTAAACGCTGAGCATCATTTAACAAATATTTAGCGTCTTCAGTTAACAACGTGTTTCGTGAGGCTGGTCTTATTTAAGTGGAACCTCTGAATATCTGCAAGTTGGAGACGGCACATGATGTATCGCTTAATATCGACCGCGCTGATAACCGGGGCGTTGGGTTCCGTGGCACCTCTGGCTTCGGCGCAAGTTTGGGATGATATCGACGCAAACGCTATTGATACGAAGACTGGCGCCCAAAATTCTAATAAGTCACACGCCATGGCTTGGGCCCGAAAGGTGCGCACGGATAAAACCGCGCTGAACTTTATCCTCAATAAGGCGCCGCATGAACGTCTGGGCGCGTCGGATGTTACGATTGACCTGCCTTTGCCGGATGGCGGGGTTGGCACATTTACATTGCTAAAGTCCCCCATCATGGCGCCGGGGCTCTCGCAGAAATATCCAAATATGCAAACTTACCGCGTGATTGACACGCAGGATTCGGGAAATACGGGCCGTCTTGATATGACGTCGAACGGCTTTAGCGGGATGCTTCAATATAAGGGCGAGCTTATCTATATTGACCCCGTCAAAGGCGAAGACGCTTTCCATAGTTTTTATGAAAGCGATCATGAAGCGTTAAGGCAAAAAACTGGCGAACCAAATTTTAGCTGTGGGTTTGAAGACCACGCAGAAGGCAGTCAATTCACGCCCAGACCTCAAAAAACCAACGCGGCGCAAGACACCCAAAAAATCACCCTTGGTGAAAGCCTCAAAGTCTACCGCATGGCTGTTGTGGCAACAGGGGAATATACGCAAGAGTTCGGCGGGACAGTTGAATCGAGCCTGTCTGAGGTTGTTACAAATGTTAACCGCTTAAACGTTTTCTTTGAAGCAGACGTAGCCATACGCTTTGAGCTGGTTGCCAATAATGATCAGTTGATATTTACCGACCCTGATACAGACCCGTTCTCGGATCAGTTAGATAGAGGGACCGTGATTGGCGAGGCTAATCAAGTTATGATTGACGGTATCGGTGTGGATGCGTTTGATATTGGGCATGTTTTCGGCACTTTTGGCGGTGGTGTCGCGACCGGAAATAGTGTTTGTACGCCGGGCTTCAAGGGTCGCGGACTCACAGGTACAAATTCAGGGCGCACAGCAAATTTTATAAATATCTTGGCCCACGAAGTGGGTCATCAATTTAACGCCCCGCATAGCTTTAACGGCTCAACGGGCTCCTGTGAATTTCAGCATGCTGCAACGTCAAGTGCCGAGCCCCATAGCGGTTCAACCTTCATG
>CALLBD010000061.1 GCA_938001915.1 uncultured Caulobacterales bacterium
GCCGAGTGGATCAACGGGCGTAGACGGCCCGTAGGACACCGGTCCTGTTCGGGATTGTAGGGGACGGGTTTGTTCTTGGGCGATGAGATCTACAGCGTCCAAATGCACCCGCATACGTCCTGCCATATCCTGAATAATTTGCAGCTCTGTCCGTAGCTGCATCACTTCGCCTTTGAGGCCATCGCGCTCATAGGCCACGCGCTCGAGTTCCCCGCGAAGGGTCCTCTGGGCTGTTTCCAATGAGTCTATACGCGCCATGAGACGTTCGGCGGCAGGATCACCCGTCAACATACGGGACTCCAGCCGCGCCAATCTTTCAGCCAAGGCCGTGTTTTGGGCAGCTAATTCTTTTTTCGATTGCGCTTGCGCAGGCGCGGCTATGAAATAGCTCGCCGCCAACACTGCAATAAAGACTATTCTTATCACATGAGACATTTGAGTTTCCTAAGACCGAACTAAAACAACATTCGCGGCTAGCATAGCTGATGCAGGCCGAAAGTGTGACTTAAATCGCGTACAGGGTAATTAACGCGAGGTTTAAATTTAATCTGGGCCGACTTAGCTCACCCGGTTTAAAACTAAGTTCGTATAGCCATTCCGATTGCGCGCCCATCCTGCCGCACTGGGACGGCCATCAATTGGACGTTCTTTGCCATATGAAATTGTCCGCAAACGCCGGGGTGAAATGCCTTGGCTAATCAAGAATGACTGAACGCTACTGGCACGGCGAGCACCGAGCGCAAGGTTATACTCGCGAGTTCCGCGCTCATCCGCATGGCCTTCGATAACGGCCGTGGAATTTTCATATGTTTTCATCCAATCTGCTTGGCGTCGCAGCGCATCTCTGGCGGCAGGGGACAAATCATATTGGTCATAGGCGAAGAAAACACGAGGCTCCCCGCCAGCCTGAAAAGCAAAGTCTTCAATGGACCCGGGCGTGGGCAAATTCGGATCAGGTAAGACCTGGTCGGTAATCTGAGGCGCCGGCTGAACGATGGGCGCAGGCGCCTTTACAGGTTCAAATATTTCGGGGGCTGGCGCGGGAGCTTCAGCAATCGGTTCTAACGCGCGCTCCAGTTGGGGAACGGGATCTGGCTGCGAAGCACAGGCACTTAATATTAGAAGGGCTGCGCCGCCAACAAAGTAATTTTTCATCTTTCTCTCCTTCATTTACAGCGTCTGTTCTGCCCCGCTGCATTGAATTTCTATAAAAGCAGGCTTTAAGGCGTAATCAAGGCAGAATTTGGTCTATTCGTCTTTTTTATATTTCAAATTATACAGAATTGGTCTTTTGCCTAGGGCAAAAGCGGGGACCACGCGGGGTCAGACGCCATCCCTGGCGTTTGCACACGCCGCAAATTTTGCCCTGTTAAATCAACAGACCAAATCTCACTTCGGCCTTCGACGCCGCGATAGGCGCGCGAAAATATGATGACACGTCCATTGGGAGACCAGGTTGGACTTTCGTCGGCATAGCTCTCGGTCAACATTCTTTCATTCTTGCCATCGACGTCCATAACGCCAATTCCGAACTTACCCTCGTGGCTGCGCACGAACGCAATTTTGTCGCCCCGCGGACTCCAAATCGGAGCTGTATAGCGCCCTTTCCCGAAACTAATGCGTTTCACGGAGCGGCCATTTGCATCCATGGTATAAATCTGGGGAGACCCGCCGCGGTCTGAGTTAAAGACGATTTTCCTCCCATCTGGAGAATAGCTCGCTGAGACATCAATGGCGGGGTCCGTTGTCAGCCGCGTTGTATTACGGGAGACGAGATCCATCGAATAGACATCTGAATTACTGCCTTGCGCCATCGTCAAAATAAGGTTCTTTCCATCCGGCGAGAGATGCGGCGCGAAGGTCATGCCGGGAAAATTCCCCAGTAATTCTCGGCGTCCCGTTTCAATATCCAACAGATAGACATGCGGATTGGAGTTTTCGTAATTCATATAGACGATGGTCTGCGAATTTGGTGAAAAACGCGGGGTAAGAACCAAATCATCTCCGCCCAGGAGATAAATAGGGTTTTCGCCATCTTGATCCATAATGGCGAGGCGCTTGGTCTTATTTATTTTAGACCCTCTCTCGTCGATGAAGACGATGCGGGAGTCAAAATACCCACTCTCACCTGTCAGCGCTTCATAAATGGCATCAGAGGCCTTATGCGCTGTGCGGCGCCAATTATCGGGTGTTGTCGCAAATCTTACGCCCTTCAACTGTTGCCCTGCGAAGACATCCCATAATCTGAATTCCACCAAAATGCGGCTGGCGCTTTCCGTACGAATACGGCCAGAGACAAGCGCGTCGGCTTTGATTATCCGCCAGTCAGCAAAGGTGGGCTTATAGTCTATGTTTTCCTGCGTTTCCAAAAAACTGGCGGAATCCAGCGCTTTGAACAATCCAGAGCGTTCAAGGTCTGACGTAATAACGGCCGCGATTTGCGCACCCAAATCGCGCTCGGATTGGGTCGAGGCCAAGAAATTCGGCACGGCAATTTGCATCGGGTCAAGATTGCCTTTGGTGATATCAATCTCCAACTGCGCATAGGCAGGCAGGCTCATGGCGGAGCCGAAAAGGCAAATCCCTAAGACAGAAAGCATACGTGTGATAAAAGTCATATCGTCAGCCTTATAATTGCGGGCGTAAAGTCAAAATTAGCTCGCGCCAAACCCCGTAGCGGGCTTCGGGTAAAAAGTCATAGGGCGCGCATTTATTCACGGCAGCAATAGCGCTGCGTTCCGCGACATCCCAATATTCATTCCCTGGAGACAGGCGGCGAGAGGCCGCTTGATCTATTAGGGTCACGCTTTCAACGTAACCGCCGATAACCAGCTTTACATTGAGGCGCACTTGTAGGTTTTCAGCATCTTTCGCAGCCGCGGGCATTCGCCAGCATTTATACATAGCATTGGCGACAAGGTCCGCTTCCGTCGCGGCGAGACCGCTACCGAGCCCTTCGGCGCGGCGAGAAATATCCTCATATCGGGTCTGCGCAATTTCACTTTCGAGCACGATTTGTTGGTTGGCTTCGGGTGCCGTTTCGCGGGTTTTATCAATCAAACCCGAAAGTGCGTCCAAATCAAACACTGGCGGCTCTGGCGTTGGGTCAGGTTCGGGCTCGGGTTCAGGTGCGGGCTCGGCCTCTTCGGAAATCTCTGGCGAGATTTCAGCTTGCTTTTCGGCGGGCTGTTCTTTGGGCGCAGTTTTTACCTCTGGCGCAACCGCTTCCGCATTTTCCATCGGAGTGGGAGACGTCATGATGTCTGGTTGCTTTTCTTCGACGACGGGTTTCGGCGGTTTAATCGCCGCCGATACATTTGTTTCTGGCGCAACAGTCAAAATTTCCACAGGGATAATTTTCGCCTCAGCGAGAGGTTTTGCGTCCGCGGCAAAAAGGGTAAAGCCGCCAAAAACGCCAATATGGAGCGCCAAGGATATCGGAAGACCGAATTTCATAAGCTAAGGTGCAGTCCCCGCACTCACGGGGTCAGTCACGAGGCCTAGGTTTGAAAATCCAGCGGCATTGATATTGGCCATAACTTTCATAACAGCTTCATAATTCGCTTGGCCGTCACCCCTCAGGTAAATCCGCTCATCATAACCATTATTACTGATTGCAACGAGGCGCGTCGCGACATCTTCGAGGGCAATTTCATTGTCCTGAATGAAAATCTCTCCTGCCGCATTGACGGAAATGGTAATTGGTTCAGTTTGAGCCGGTAGTGATTTTGCGTCTGTCTTGGGCAGCTCAATCGGTACACCGACACTCAGGAGCGGCGCGGCGACCATAAAGACAATCAAAAGCACCAACATGACATCGACAAGCGGCGTGACGTTAATGTCTGCGTTCAGCGACGTTCGGCGATGGCGGCGACGCCCGGAATTGCGGCCAACGCCGCGCTGTATAGTGGTGCCCATCTCTATGCACCTTTACTTAGTTTGCGAGATAAAATGGCGGAAAGCTCGTCTGAATAGCCCTCCAAACGGCCGCCATATTTATCGAGGTCCGACGTAAACATATTGTAGAATATCAGCGCCGGGATCGCGGCAATCAATCCGAGGGCTGTCGCGAATAGCGCTTCGGCGATACCTGGCGCGACAACAGACAGATTTGTATTTTGGCTCGCGGCAATCGCGCGGAAGGCATTCATAATCCCCCAAACTGTCCCGAATAGCCCGACAAACACAGAGGCCGAAGCCACAGTCGCGAGAACAGTCATACCGCGTTCGGCTTTGGCGAGTTCGCGGTTAATTACGAGATTCATGACGCTATCTATGCGCTCATGTGTGGCGTTGGAGCGTCCGAGCACGCCCGATGCCGCGGCGGCATTTCGGCTCTCATTATATTCGCGCATCGCGGCAGCAAAAACGCGGGCCATAGGATCGCGCGTATCGGAGCCTAAAGCTTTGGCTAAGTCATCGAGTGTCCGCCCCGACCAAAATGTGTCTTCAAAGGCCGTCGCGCGGCGCTTTAGCAAGGCAAACATGATAAATTTATCGACCGCGACAACCCAGGACCAAATAGAGGCAAGCGCCAATAGAATCATGACGGATTTAACAACCCAATCCGCACGCACAAAAAGTGACGCAAAAGAAAAATCTCCACTATGGACGTCAGCCAAAGGACTGGCCTGATATATAACGTCAATCATAAGTTTCCTCGTTTAAGTCTTTCGTCATTAGAACTGGCGTTAGCGCCCAATTGCCATAGGTGCCAGTTAACCGTTTGTAAGCTGTAATAACAAAACCTTAACCCTATCCTTAAACCTTTCATATATAATTGCCGTAATTCCGCTTAATTTTGTCGTAATTTTGTCAAAAACACCCCATATCAGCACCCTACGAGGCGCAAACATTGGAGATTATCATGCGTGTATCACTTAGAGGGCTTCTCGCCATCGGATTTATGTCAGCGACCCTATCCGCCTGCGCCGTTGTTCCCGTTGTTGAAGAACCCGTC
>CALLBD010000062.1 GCA_938001915.1 uncultured Caulobacterales bacterium
ATGGCCTTTGCCTTCCAGCGTTTTTTGATAATCTTGGAAGGAGGACATCACGAATGGCCCCGAGCCGTGACGGCGATGGCCATATGTCGTATTAGACGAGGTAATCCCGCCCACGGTCACATCCACAACCGCCCCGCCAAAAAGGACGATAAGCCCGCGCAGTGGCCGCACCCAACGGAAAGAGGAGCCGCCAGATTTCATGGACTTCGGCCACGGGAAATTATTCATCACATCAGGTATAAGCTCTTGGAGGATGGCATCCGTATTGCGGCCTGCACTTTCCATCACGGCGACATAAAACTCGCCCTTTTTCGGGTCTGTACGAATTTGGGCCTCGGAAATATCAGACAAGCCCGCAGCTTTCATAAAGCCTTCCAGCGCGCGCTCAGGCGAGCCGACACGCGGCCCCTTGCGCTCTTCGCTCACATCGGGTGACTGCAGAGGTAAATCCGCGACAAATGTCAGGCGGCGCGGCCCCGTCAGGACCTGTGCGTTCTCTACCGTCAGGCCCGCTTTTTCGAGGCCCGCCGTGAGCGCTTTGGACAAATCCGCCCCCGCCCGCACCTGCATACGCGCCGGAATTTCTTCGGAAAGGATTTCAAAAAGGAATTCAGCCATTATTTGGCCTCTTCAAGTGTAGTGTGTGGTAGTTTTAGATGGTGCCATATATGTTCCACAACAGCATCTGTTTTGTCGAAAACGTCGACATTCAGAAATCGAATAACCCGCCAACCTAAATTATTTAGATAGGCTGTACGTTTTTTGTCCCGTATCATTTCATCAGGCTCTGCATGGCCAATGCCGTCAACTTCAATGACAAGTCTTTCTTTGACGCAGGCGAAATCAGCAAAATATGGACCAATGGGAACTTGGCGGCGAAAATGAAAACCGCCTAATTGTTTACGGCGAAGCTCTTGCCATAACACATCCTCAGCGGCGGTTAATTCACGTCGATGTTGTTTCGCGCGTTTATGACTTTCGGCGTTAGCATCTTTCATGACCAAACCCGCCGATATCTCTTCTCCCTCGCGAAGCGGGGGAGATGTCCGTCAGGACAGAGGGGGTAAGGCGCGTCCGCGCCTTCAAATAAAGCATTGACGGCAGCAATAAGGTTTCTAGGCAGCGCAGACGCGCTGCACCCCCTCCGACCTCCGAGATTGCTTTGCAATCTCTCTGGCCACCTCCCCCGCTCACGCGTTTCCTTTGGAAACGCTGCGGTGGAGGAGATTTCTTTCTCAATTCGCATCAGGCAGATTTCTCACTCGCGGCATAAGCCTCAGCAGACCCTTTCGCCAAATCGCGTACACGTTTAATATATTCTTGGCGTTGTGTCGGGCTGACGACGCCGCGCGCGTCTAGCAAGTTGAATAAATGCGAGGCTTTTAGCGCATGCTCATAAGCGGGCAGCGGGAGCGGCTTATCGAGTGCGAGGAGTGCTTTACATTCGGCTTCGGCAAATTCGAATTTCGTGCGAAGTTTTTCCACATCCGACTGTTCGAAATTATAGGTAGATTGCTCGACCTCATTGCGGTGGAACACCTCGCCATAGGTCACGCCCGCATCATTATAGGCGAGGTCATAGACACTCTCGACGCCCTGCACATACATGGCGAGGCGCTCTAGCCCATAGGTCAACTCGCCAGAGACCAAATCAAGGTCGAGTCCACCGACCTGTTGGAAATATGTATATTGGCTGACTTCCATCCCGTCACACCAGACTTCCCAACCGAGACCCCAAGCCCCGACGGTTGGATTTTCCCAGTCATCCTCAACGAAACGAATGTCATGCAAATCCCGGTCAATGCCGATAGCATCAAGCGAGCCGAGATAGAGCTCCTGCAAATTTTCTGGGTTGGGCTTCATGATGACTTGGAATTGGTAATAATGCTGAAGGCGGTTTGGGTTCTCCCCATAGCGCCCATCCGCAGGACGGCGGGAGGGTTGCACATAAGCGCAGTTCCACGGCTTTGGCCCCAATGATCGCAGCACCGTCGCGGGGTGTAATGTCCCGGCTCCGACTTCGGTGTCAAAAGGCTGCAAGATGACACAACCTTGCTCTGCCCAATAGGTTTGGAGTCTCAAAATCAGCCCTTGGAAAGAGAGCGGCGTATCAGTCTTTGCGGTCATAATCCGCGTTCTAGGGAATCAGAGGAAAAGCGCAAGTTTGAAAGACGGGTTAGAGTGCAACTCTGGTCGTAATGAAATTTTGAGACATAGTCGTTATATGTGTTCACATGGACGAAACAGGCATATTCGGAAAACTTATTTGCGCGATTGGATTAGCGGCGTTTTTAGGGTTTTTAATGGCATCTGTTTTTGGGGGGTTAATCGAAAATTCTGCGGCCACTGAGTCTCAAATAATGTGGGTTAAGACGATTTCAGGCAGCTGCGGCATAATAATTGGTGGGCTGCTAGGCTGGGTAAATGCGAAACTTATCATTACAGGCGCGATTTTCAGCACGATTACAAATCTAATCCTTGGGCTTTTTTCGCTTTAACCCTGCGCCATCAAATCCCGCTCCATCCCCGCGAGGCTGAGCTGCCGCCGCGCGGCGCTTTCATCTTCATCTATCACCATAAGGCGGCGGGGGATCATAATACCCGGCTCCAACACGCTCATATTTTGATCGAGCACGAAGTAGTCTATCCCTGCCTCTTTTAAAATCGCCTCGGCGAAATTCAGCGTGGCGGGATTATTGGTTGTTAGAACACATTTCATAGACCCTACTTCGGCTTTAAACCCAACGCCCGCAAGAGCTTTGACGTGAATGTGTCCGAATGTTGATGCGGGGAAATAGGCGCAGCGGCAGGTTCGAGCTCTTTTCCAAGGTCCGCAGCCTCTAAAAGCTCCCGTGCCTCCGCTTCATCCTCATCAATAATCATAAGGCGCTTGCGCACAAGAATCGTTGAGCCGTCCAAAACCGAGCAGTTCACATCAAATAAAAAGCTCTCAATTCCCGCATCTTTCAGAATGGCCTGCGCAAAACTCAAGGTCACGGGATTCATGGTGCGAATGATGCAAATCATAACGGTTCTCAGCGTCCTGTTAGGCCATGCCCTGAGAAAAGCGGGGCAAATCCGCCAGCCTAGAGGTGGGGCCTGCCTTGCATATATGCAACTCCGTCATGTGCGACAGTGAAACGGCTTGCCGCGCGGCTCCTCTCCCACTACGTTATAACTAAGAAATGAAATGGTGGTCTCCCCGCAAGTGAATGCACCCGCACAAATCCAGCAAGACGCTGCCCTCTCTCCCGCGCAAACGCTCTGGGAGCTGACTGGGAAAGATATGGGCCATGTTGACGCGTTGATTTTGGCACGCATGCAATCTTCTGTGGGCCTTATCCCTGACCTCGCGCAGCATCTTGTTGGGGCCGGCGGAAAACGCCTGCGCCCGCTTTTAACCGTCAGCGCAGCGCAGCTCTGCGGCTATAAGGGCGATGCCCATCATAAACTCGCGGCAGCCGTAGAATTCATACATTCCGCAACCTTGCTTCATGATGACGTTGTCGATGAGAGCGCCCTGCGGCGCGGTAAAAAACCCGCCAATATGATATGGGGCAATAGCGCCTCTATTCTTGTCGGTGATTTCTTATTCGCGCGGGCCTTTAACCTCATGGTGGAAACGGGCTCCATGGAAGCGCTCGGAATTCTGTCAAATGCCTCTTCTGTCATCGCTGAAGGCGAGGTCCAGCAGCTTGCCGCGCTGCGCAATCTGGCCATGACCGAAGAAGATTACATGCGGGTGATTGAAGCGAAAACGGCGGCCCTCTTTGCGGCGGCAACCGAAGTCGCACCTGTCATAGCCGGCCGCCCCACTGCAGAGCGCGAAGCATTGCGTGAATTTGGCCTCAAGCTCGGCCTTGCCTTTCAGCTCGTGGATGACGCGCTGGATTATGGCGGTATGGCCAGCGCCCTGGGCAAATCTGTGGGCGATGATTTCCGCGAAGGCAAAATGACCCTTCCCGTTATTCGCTCTCTCAAAACTTGCTCCCATGAAGACCGCGCTTTTTGGCGACGCGTTATTGTTGACCATGAACAGCAAGAGGTTGATCTCGAACGGGCCGTCTCCATGCTACGCCATAGCGGCGCGCTTGAATCGACCATGGAACTTGCAAAACAATATTCTCAAGATGCAGCTTTGGCTCTGGATGTCTTTCCCAAGACACCGCTTCGGGACACATTGAAAGATTTAGCGGGTTTTGTTGTCGCCCGCATTAGCTAAGCACCTATTCTTTTAAGCTTTGACTGATGAGCCAATAGGCTGCCGTTATCGCGCCCACCAACATCAGAGGAATATGTAACTGGTCGAGCCACCCGCGCGAGGCGCCGATCACAACAACATTGGCGCAGACTAAAGCCGCGAGCACATAAAACCACCGCACTACAGGATGACCCAATCCGTGACGAATAAGCCGCTGATATAAATGCGTATTATGCGCCTCTAATAGATTCTCACGGTTTCGAACCCGGCGCACAAGGGTCAGTAAAACATCTGCGAGGAGCGGCAGAATTAAAATCGGTCCGACTAAGTGCAACGTCTTATCGGGCGTGTCCTGGATCAGAAATAAAACCGTCACTGCAAATAAAAACCCTAAGCTCAGTGAGCCAACATCCCCTAAAAATATGTGGGCGCGCTGCCGTAGATTATAGGGCAAAAACCCCAAAATTATCATTACTGAAAGCCCAGAAAGCAAAAGCGTAATGGCGGAGCCGCCTGCGATACCCGCGCCAAAAAGACCGAGATTAGCAATCAGAAGAGACGCCCCAATCATCCCATTAGAGCCGTCCATAAAATTCACAGCATTGAGTACAACAAATATCCAAAGCATCGCCCCAGAAAATCCTAGGGCAGACGGAAGCGCGATTGGACCATTCAAAAAAGGTAATTGTGTTGGCGCACCGATAAGCCACACGGTTGCGGCGCTTATCGCAATCATAATTCCAAATTTGCTTTTGGCCCCCAGCGTCAAAGCATCATCCACAAGCCCTAACATGCCCACAGCAAATAAAAGAGATATGACGGAGGCAAAACCGCGCGGCAGAGATAAGTTCGGAAATATTAAAGCTGCCGCGCAAAGCGCCACGCCCATGCCTGCCAAAAGGCCAACCCCGCCAGAGGTCGGAATAGTGCCTTGGTGCGCCGACCGCGAATCCGAAGCGTCGCCAAGGCCCGCCCAGCACATAAACCCGCAAATGGCGAGGCTCGTAAAAAATGCCAAAGCCCCAATTTGCATCCATATGAAGACATTATCTGCAATCACGACGCCGCATCCCCAAGATCTCTATCTTCGGGGCGATCGCCAAGACGGCAGGACCGAACCCACCAGCCTGGCTGTGCGTTGGCTATTTTTTGTGCAGCCGCAGAGGCCTCCGCATCCGATCTAAATATGCCAAAACACGTCGCGCCAGAGCCCGACATGCGGGCCAGCGCGCAATCGGGCTGTTGCGCAAGCGCGCGCAGGACATCTGAAATGATGGGCGCATGAGAAATGGCAGCCTCTTGCATATCATTTTCTCCCGACAGCGCGCGCGATAACAGATCACCGTCTCGCGCAGTCCTTGCAGGCTCTTTTGGACGGGGCGCGGCATCAAGCGCCTTGAAAATCAGAGCCGTAGACACCGCAACACCAGGATTGACCAGCACAGCGGAAACCTGTCCCAAACCCGCCTGCGGCGTAATATCTTCGCCAATACCTTCCATCATCGACGTCCGAGACAGATAGCATACGGGTCCATCTGCCCCAATTTTCGTCGGAGGAATATTTTGCTCTTTGTCGAAAACGCGCAAAACGGCGGCGGCGTCCGCTGTCCCGCCCCCCAATCCAGCGGCCATTGGAATTTGTTTATCAAGGATAAAAGACGGCTCAGTTTCTCCGCACATATTCAGCGTTTTTAACACCGAATTTTGGCCGTCATCGACCTCGTTAAAATATTTTGAAAACGGGCCGATATAATTAACCGACCGCTTTTCACTGGTTCCAAACTGAAGAACGTCACCAAAATCGGCAAAGACGACAAGGCTTTCGACAGGATGATACCCCATCCATTTTCCACGTTTAATTGTCGCCCCAACATGTAGGGTCAGGTTCACTTTTGCCCGCGCAAGTTCCCTGTGCCCCAAAGACATGACTTATGGCAAAGCTTGGGTCAGCGGCACGGCATCGAGCCCTTTGTCCAATTTTATTTCGATGGCAGCGCGTTCTTCATCTGTCGGGTCAAATTCAAGCGCGCGCTTCCATTGGAATCCCGCTTCGCGTTTACGGCCCAATTTCCAATAGACATCCCCCAGATGATCAATGATTGTCGCGGAGGACGGAGATAAAGAAACAGCCTTCTCCAGATTTTCCCGCGCCTTAACATATTCACCCAGCTTATAATGCGCCCAGCCCAAACTATCGACAATAGCGCCAGATTGAGGTTCTTCCTCAACGGCCTTGCGGATCATTTCAAACGCTTCCGTCAAATTTTCGCCGCGGTCCACCCACGTATATCCGAGGTAATTCAGCGTATCGACGTCGTCGGGAACAAGGTCTAATACGCGCAAGAAATCCGCCTCAGCTTCGGGCCAGCGCTTCAAGCGCTCATATATGATACCTCTAAATCTAAGCGGCTCAATATTCTCGGTAAGCTCTTCATCTGACAAGGAGTCAACAAGGTCTTCGTAAAACGGCAGCGCATCTGTATAATTTTCGCGGAAAAATCGAGCGCGGCCCAGACTTTCGCGCGTTAGAACAGATTGCTCCCGCGCATTCAGGTCTTCGAGCGTTTTTATAGCTTGGTCGTCTTGCTCTTGGTTGAAATAAAATTGCGCAATACCCAGCTGCGCCCTGACATAATAGGCATCATCTGACCCAATGGCCTTGTATATCTCATAGGCTTGCCGCTCTCCGACGTCACCTTGCTCTTCCAAAATTGTCCCTAACCAACGTCCAGCTTTTGTGTTTGCCGGGTCAATCCAATGGGCGATGCGTAGATATAATTCAGCACCATCTCGCGATCTATTTCTTAAAAAGAAAGCAAAAGCCGGATCCGTAAGAGCGCGCGAGGCCTGCATCCGCGCGTCAAATTTGGGAAGACCCTGTCCCGCATTTAATCGCTTTAGATAATGTCCAACCGCCCCAATCGCATGCGCTTCGCTCTCTGCTACGGCCTCCTCTAACAAGGCGATAGCCTCTTCCACCCGCGCCGCCTCCACAAGAACGAAAGCTCTGGTTAAAATGGATTCCTCATTGGAGACACCCACTTCATCTACGGCGTCTAGGCGCTCTAAAGCGGAGTCGGTTTCACCCTGCAGTGCATCTATTTTCGCTAGCTGTAATTCCGCATAATGATCAAAATAAGCGCCCGCCTCGAGATTTGAGAAGGTTTCTCGCGCGGCCTTATAGTCTTTATTATCCGCCTCTACCCAACCCCGTGTGAGTTGCATCAATATTGTCATGGTCGCATCGCTCGACCGGCCAGAAAAATACTTCAGTGCGCGGCTGTTGCGGCCTTTTTGGAACGCACTAATGCCTAAGATAGCTCGTGCCAGAGGCTCGGTTTTATCCGCTTTTAACACACGCTCGGATAATTTGATGGCCGCTGCCATATCGCCCGTTTCAATTGAGGAAATTACAGCGCGGCGACCTATGCGTTTGTCGTCAGGCTGACTGAGGAAGGCCCGTGTAAAATATTTCTGTTGCGCGGCCTTATCCTCAATTTTTTGGGCATAGCTCCCTGCCAAATAGTCAGCATAAAGCGCGGACAGGTCTTGAGATTTTGGCGCAGCATACGCCTCATTGGCGCTTTGGCAGGATAAAGCCAGCAGCGCGGCAAAGGTCAGGGAGAACAAACGACGTTTCATGTCAGCTTTCTGCGGGCTAGACTGCGGGGTGGCAAGCCATCATCTCAGCGGCGACCTTCACAATATTGAGACAAATACTCTAAATTACATATTTGGATAGTTAGGTCCGCCTCCACCTTCCGGAACGGTCCAGACGATATTACGGGACGGGTCTTTAATATCACATGTTTTACAGTGAATGCAGTTCTGCGCATTAATGTTAAATCTCGGATTCGAGCCATCATCCTCGGTCAAAACTTCATAAACACCAGCGGGACAGTAGCGCACGGCGGGTTCGTCATATTCAGGCAAGTTCACAGAAATTGGAATAGACGGGTCGATGAGCCGTAGATGGCTGGGTTGTTCTTCGCCGTGATTTGTGAAGGTCATAGACACGTTTGTTAGGCGATCAAACGTCAAGACCCCATCAGGTTTCGGATAGTCAATCACCTTAAATTCCGCAGCTTTTTTCGTAGACCCTGCGTCATCCTTCTTGTGAGACAGTGTTCCAAATGGATTGAATTTCACGAGGCTCGCGGCCCACATATCAATACCGCCCATCAGCATGCCGCCAAAAAATGGCCCGAAGCGACCATTCAGCGGCGCAACATTTCGCACAGGCCGTAAATCATCCCCAATCGGACCGCTATGGAGCGCCTCATCATAAGCCTCAAGACTATCTCCGGAGCGCCCCTCTTTCAGAGCTTTCGTGGCAGCGTCAGCCGCGTGAATCCCTGAGAGCATGGCATTGTGGTTGCCCTTAATCCGCGGCAGGTTCACAAGCCCAGCCGAACAGCCCAGCAGCGCCCCGCCCGGGAAGGCTACTTTTGGCACAGCTTGAATGCCGCCCTTCGTTACAACCCGCGCACCATAAGCGACACGTTTTCCGCCCTCGAGCAGTTTCGCAATTTCAGGATGGGTCTTCCATTTTTGGAAATCCATATAAGGGTAGCGATGGGGATTTTCATAATTCAAATCGACAATCATGCCGAGGAAGACTTGGTTGTTTTCCGCGTGATAGACAAAGGATCCTCCGCCCTGCTTAACGCCTAAGGGCCAACCTGCGCTATGCAGAACGGCGCCTTCATTGTGTTTCGCTGGGTCAATATCCCAAATTTCTTTCATGCCGAGACCGAATTTTGACGGCTCTTTGCCCTCTGAAAGATTATATTTCGCAATCGCGACCTTAGACAGTGAACCGCGCGCGCCCTCGCCTAGCAGAACATATTTCCCGTGCAGCTCCATGCCCGCCTCATAGCCGGGGCCTTTGCTGCCATCTTTTTGATAGCCAAACTCGCCCGCGACAACACCCTTCACGGAGCCGTCTTCGCGGTAAACTAACGACGAACATGACATCCCGGGGAACACCTCTACCCCTAGCCCTTCGGCCTGCTCTGCCATCCATCGGCAAACATTCGCCATCGAGACAATGTAATTTCCATGGTTATGCATCAAAGGCGGCAAGACGAACTGCGGAATAGGCAGCGTGCCTGCAGGGCCGTAAATGTGAAATTTATCAGACACCACTTTCGTTTTGACGGGACAGCCATCCATTGTCTCAAATTCAGGGAAAAGCTCTTTAAGTCCAATCGGGTCTAAGACTGCGCCAGAGAGGATATGAGCCCCAACTTCAGACCCTTTTTCCAATACAACGACCGAGGTTTCCGGGTTATTCTGCTTTAGACGAATGGCGGCGGCCAAGCCCGCAGGTCCCGCGCCGACAATAACAACATCATACTCCATGCTTTCACGTTCGACAGTTTCATCAGCAGCAGTGAAGGCGGCCGTTGTTTGGTCTAAATTATACATTGTTCTTTTTCAGCCCTAGCAGTAAGTCTTCCGATAGCGTATCCTGTACCTGTTTCATCCCGCGCGGACAAGCTTCTGTATCGTCATGAATTCCGTCGGGTTTCAAAGAAAAAGTTCGAGAATATGAGCGACACCACAGCCAAGAGCGGTCCAGTATTGGGATGGGAAGAATGGGTATCACTTTCAGACCTATCCCTACCCGCGATAAAAGCCAAAGTTGATACGGGCGCACGCACGTCTGCGCTTCACGCTGTCGCCATTGAACCCTTTGGATCGGATAAGAACCCACAAGTCCGATTTATAATGCACCCAGATCCCGCAGACCCGACCATTGAAGTCGTCTGCTCGGCAAAAATCATTGACCGCCGCAATGTCACGAGCTCTAATGGTGTCTCAGAACTGCGCTATGTCATCCGCGCCAAAATCTCCGTTGGGGGAAGGCGCTGGCCTATTGACGTGTCTCTGACCAACCGAGAGACCATGGGATATCGCATGTTGTTGGGGCGCTCAGCAATCCCCGAAAACTCAACAATTCGTCCTGACACGAGCTTTCAACAACCTGTCCTCTCTTACGATGTGTACCGCAAGAAACAGGGCCGAAAATCCATCCCAAAGCGCCCTTTGCGTATCGGGATTTTGACGCAATCACCGAAAAATTATTCTAATGGCCGAATGATTGAAGCCGCCGAAGCACGCGGGCATGTTATTGACTGCATTTACACCTCACGCTGTTACATGGCGATTAACGCCCATAAGCCTGAAGTTCATTATGACGGTAAACCTTTGCCGCGATATGACGCAATCATTCCGCGTATCGGGACGAGTCTGACATTTTACGGCATGGCGGTTGTACGTCAGTTCGAAGCCATGGGCGTATATTGCTTAAATAATGCCGCCCCGATTGGCGCGAGCCGTGACAAATTATTAGCCCATCAAGTCCTATCTCGCCACGGACTTGGCATGCCGACGACCGCTTTCGCTAAGTCCTCCGACGATACGGAAGGCATTTTGGACCTCGTAGGCGGTGCGCCCGTGGTCGTGAAACTTTTGGAATCCACCCAAGGTAAAGGCGTTGTTTTGGCGGATAACCGCAAAGGTGCCAGCGCGATCGTCGACGCCTTTCGCGGGTTAAAAGCACATTTCCTCGTTCAGGAATTCGTCAAAGAAGCCAAAGGCTCTGACTTGCGCTGCTTTGTTGTCGACGGCAAAGTTGTGGGAGCCATGATGCGAACCGCGGCCGAAGGTGACTTTCGTTCAAATGTCCATCAAGGCGGCAGCGTCAAAAAAGTCCGCCTGACCAAAGAAGAACGCCGTACAGCCGTGAAGGCCGCGAAAATTCTGAAACTCAATGTCGCTGGCGTTGACATATTGCGCTCCTCCACAGGCCCCAAAATCTTAGAAGTGAATTCCTCACCAGGCCTTCAAGGGATTGAAGAGGCTACAGGGAAAGATATTGCGGGCGAAATTATCAACTGTATTGAAACGAATGTGCGAACCGTTTTCAGGACGGGCAAGAAATGATTACCGGCTTTGTGAAAGATCCCCGCTAATGGATGCCGCCCTTAGGTCACTATTGGATTGGTATGCCGAAATGGGCGTTGACGTGCCCAAAGTTCCCCCTGTACGTCCCGTACGCGCGAAAAAAAAGCCCCGTGAAACGGCCGCCAGAACCGCTGCCACGTCAACTGCGCCTACGGCCTTGGTTCCTGCACAAAAGGCTGATCTGTCTAAAATCAAAACGCTAGACGCGCTGCATGCCGCGCTAACAGCCTTTGATGCGGGGCCGCTGTCTGATGGGGCACGGCAAGTCGTTTTTGCCCGCGGTAACGCCGAAGCCGATCTTATGGTCATCGGAGAATCTCCCGGCAGAGACGAGGATAATCAAGGAATACCTTTCGCGGGGGCCTCTGGGCAGTTACTCGACCGCATGCTAGGGGCTATCGCCCTTGGGCCAGAGGATTTTTACGTGACCAATGTCATAAATTGGCACCTTCTAAAAGGCCGAAACCCCAAACCAGACGATATCGAGCTATGTCGGCCTTTTATTGAAAAGCATATAGAGCTGGCACGGCCCAAAATCTTACTCTTGGTCGGCGGTCTTTCTATGAGCGCTCTGACGGGCGTGACCGGGATAATGAAAAATCACGGACAATGGCAGAACGTCACAGTCGGGGGTGAGACATATCCTGCGCTACCGCTCTATCACCCCGCATTCCTGCTGCGCCGGCCTGAACTTAAAAAAGACGCCTGGCGCGATCTTTTGAACTTACGCGAGACGCTCCTAAGCCTTTAATTTTGCGAATGGTCTGTCTATATCGGCGCGGAACTTGAATAGGGTTATGTCATGATAAAACAATCTCTCTTGCTTACCGCATTTCTCCTCTCTGCCTGTAGCGGCGCGGACGCACCCGCACCGAAACCTGCGGACAGCTTTTTGACGCAACTTCAAGCCGATTATCCCGTTACGCTTTCAAAAATCGCCGACGGCGTATGGGTTCACACAACGAATTACACCCTTCCCGGCCAAAGCCCGACGCCCGTAAATGGATTAGTCGTCGTCGACGGTGAAGACGTCATCTTGATTGACGGCGCATGGGGCGAGCTTGCGACACTCTCTTTGCTAGAGAAAGTCAAAAAAGAGACAGGTAAAGCCGTCACAAAAATGATTGTTACCCATCACCACATAGACCGCACCGCAGGCGTAGATGTCGCGGAATGGCGAGGCATTCAGATTTTCACCCATCCCGACACGCCTAACCTTGCCGCAAAAGCCGGATTTCCCGTGCCTAACACCTCTGTTGCCGCGCTCAAAACGCCGGGGTCTCGGACAAAAGTTGGCAATGTAGAGCTCGCCTATCCTGGCCAGGGCCATGCACAAGATAATCTCGTTGCCTATATCCCTTCCGCCGACATCCTTTATGGCGGCTGCGCGGTTCGCGGTGCAGGGTCAAAAACCTTGGGAAATCAGGAGGACGCCAATCTTGAAAAATGGGCGGTTAGCCTAAACTGGATGAAGTCAACCTATCCCAAAGCCAAAGTGGTTGTGCCGGGACATGGCAAAGGGGCAAACCTATCTTTGATTGACGCGACCCTTGCGCTAATTTCTAACGAGAGCGGCGCAAAAGACGCAGCGCCTTGAGATCATCAACATCTGTCAGCGTACGAAGTTCGGCGAAACTGCCATTCGTACGCGCTTTGACGTCCGCTAAGGTCTCATCGTGCGACCAGCGGACCCCGTCAAAAAATCCACGGCGTAATGGCCCGCGCGCGCCCATCAACCAAAATCCACCGTCACTGGCGGGACCAAAGACATAGTCGCGGGATCTCAAAATCTTAAAGGCTGTCGCGATATCTGTTGCCGTAATTTGCGGGCAATCCGTTCCAATTGTCAGGGTCGGGCCTTTGCGAGAAAATAAAGCGCCCAAACGCTCGCTCAAAGACCCCGAGACTTGCGGGATTTGGACAAATCCGTCCCAGTCAGGGACATGGCCCAATAGATGCGGCGGGGTTACAGTCAGCACAACATCCCAGCGCGGGTCTTGCACTTGCCGCAGCACCTGCCCCATCAACGCACGGTAGATGCGCTTGGCATGCGCCGGACCAATATCCGCAGCGAGACGCGTTTTCGCGCGCCCCATAATCGGGGCTTTGGCAACAATATAGAGAACAGGGCGCATCAAATATATCTCCGCAATAGATCATCCACCGGCGCACCTTTGCGGTAAGCCTTCAAAAGCTTGAAATTGCGCCAACCCCGCGCCCAGATACCTTGACGGACATGGTCGGAAATATCCGTATGCAAGGCCATCGGCAGTTTACGCAAAGCTCGCCGGCCATATTTGAATTTTATTCGGTCAACGATATCGACATCTTCGAATAGGGCTTTGTCGCGGTCATATCCGCCAATTCCCTCGTAAATCTCGCGCGGAACTAGGAGACCTTGGTCCCCATAAGGCAAACACCAAGCCCAGCCCCGTAACCAGACAATGAAACGAAGCCAGGTGACCCCTCGGCCCTTTACATTGGGCTGATAACGAAAATACCACGCTGTTCCACAGGTTTTCAACGCAGTTTGAACCACGCTTTCCCACCCCGGTAGCAAGTCACAATCCGCATGTAAAAAGAGATAGGCGTCTACATTGTCCACCGCGCCCGCTAACTCCGCGCCGCGCGCCAATTGCGCGCCGCGTCCGGGCGTGCCGCGCGCGATAACGGCCCCTGCCTTCAGCGCCGTTTTCAATGTCTCATCCTTTGAACCGCCGTCGCTGATGACAACGCGCACGGTCTCCAGCTCGGGCAAAAGCGTGGGTAAGCAGTGCTCCGCATTTAGAGTGGGTATGATGACAGCCAGCATGAAAGTGTCATCTGCCGTGTAAGGCTACGAAATTCCACAAAAAAAGCCTGACTGCGAACAGTCAGGCTTCAAAATTTCGTGTAATTGAAATGCCTAGTTAGTGGCGTTCAATTCTTGCTCCGTGAGAGCTTCAAGTTCTGCTTCAAGCTCCTCGCGTGTTTTCTTACGCGGTTTTGGCTCAAGGAAGATACGGCAGTAGCTACCGGAAAGCTCATTTGTAAATGAACCATTTCCGCTGCAGGACATGACGCCGAGGCTTTGTCCATCATAAGCTTGTGTGGCGAAGTCAGCGCCGCGAATTGGTGCCATACAAACGTTGGCCCCTTCAACTTTACCCAAGAAACCACCTTCATACTGACAAGAGGCGGCACTCGTAACAACACCTTCAGTAGATGGGGTTGCGGCCTTCTTGGCGGCTTCTTCATCTGCAGATTGCGCAAAAGCTGTAGCCGTTGATGCGAGTACTAACGCGATTGACGCACCCGCGATTTTGAGTTTGGACATAGAATGCTCCTTCATAAATCGTTAAAGGTCCTTAGCAGACCTTCATCCACCTGTTAAACCCTGCACATGCATTTTCTGCACATGCTGTGCCAAATCGACCCCTTTTTGCGAAAGCTAAGCCTAATTATGCCCGATTTCAGTTACGAAACCCAAGCTGGCGCCTCTCGCGGTAGGATTATTTGCGGGGTTGACGAAGCGGGCCGCGGACCTCTGTCAGGCCCTGTCGTTGCGGCTGCTGTTATCGTCGATCCCGAAAATATTCCGGCAGGTCTTAATGACAGTAAGGCCCTTTCCCATCCAGCGCGTGAACGACTCCTGAATGTGCTAGTCAGAAACGCGAAAATTGGCATAGGCATATCCGAGCCGGGGGAAATAGATCGCATCAATATATTATGGGCCACGATGACGGCGATGCGGCGCGCTGTAGAAAACTTATATATTTCAGTAGATTGCGCACTTATTGATGGCAACCGAGTCCCGCCAAATTTAAATTGCGACGCTCACGCGATTGTGAAGGGTGACGCAAAAAGTCTCTCTATTGCCGCCGCCTCCATCGCCGCAAAGGTGACACGCGACCGCCTTATGGCCGAGGCAGATTCTCGCTTCCCTGGATATGGATGGACGGGACATAAGGGATATCCGACAAAAGCCCACCGCGTGGCAATAGATTCATTAGGCCGCTGCCCAGCACATCGTTGGACATTTGGACAAAAAAGCTAGCTGCCCTCGCCCTGTCCGCGCTCAAGCGACATATATTCTTCGGTGCGCATTTCGACCAATCGGCTCACTGTACGCTCAAATTCAAACGCGCCATCGCCTTTTTCGTAAAGTTTGTCCGGTTCCACCGCAGCGCTCATGACGAGTTTGGTGCGTGTTTCATACAACGCATCGATAAGAGTGACGAAACGCTTTGCCGCATTCCGCATATGAACGCCCAATTTGGGTACATTCTCTATGATGACAGTATGAAACGCCTGCGCGATGGCGAGATATTCAGCGGGACTGCGGTTGGTCTCGCATAATTCTGCGAAATCGCTTCGCAATACCCCGCGGGCTGTTGCGGGGAAAGCCAGTTTGCGGCCTTGCACCGTCAATTCAGTTTTCACGGGCTCCCCGTCACGGGTCAAACGCACCCAAGCCGCCGCAATTGCGGTTTCTGCTTTCTCGCCAAGCGGCGTATAATAAACGGGCGCCGCCGTTAAAGCTCTTAAGCGGTGATCTACATCCCCATCAAATGCATGAATGATGAGATGCGCGGGCATCATTTCAACAAAGGGGAGAAACAGATTTCGGTTCAAGCCATTTTCATAAAGCGTATCAGGCGAGCGATTGGAGGTGGCAATGACGACCACGCCCTCGGTTTTCCACAGCGCCTCAAATAAGCGAGACAGAATCATCGCATCAGTGATGTCGGTGACATGAAACTCGTCAAAACATAGCAGCTTTGCCTCGCTCGCTATCGCCCTTGCCACGGGCGCTATGGGGTCATCTCCCGCACCTCGCACGTGATGGGGGCTGGCGCGGCGTCCGTCCTTGTCCAATTTCCGCCACGCATTTATGCGCGCATGGATATCCAGCATAAAGGCATGGAAATGTGTGCGGCGCTTGGGCGTGAATTCTGCCGTTTCATAGAACCAATCCATTAGCATGGATTTTCCGCGTCCCACACCCCCGTACATATAAAGCCCGCGGGGCACCTGTGTTCGGGCCCCCAAAAATCGTCCCAGCAAGCCACCCCCGCCTGGTTCATATTCTGCCAAAGCCTCCAAACGCGCCTCAAGCGCTATCGCGGCCTCTGTTTGAAGCTCATCTCGAACGAGCACGCCGTCAGCGATACGGTTTTCTAAACGTGATTGGATTGGCCCCATAACTTCAAACGGACAATAAAATGACGGCCAGTCCTAAAAAGCCAAAGCTCATCACAACGAGACTGTAAAATAAGGGCTTATTCCGGATAGGCGCGGGTTCCATGCCTTGCGCTTTGACGGAGTAGATCGCTTTCGTCAACGCGCAGAGCGCAATTCTATCAAAATCTAAAGAAAGATTTACAACTGATGAAAAGGGTGTTCATGAACCGTTAATCTAGTATTAAGCTAATGTAATAGTGGTTAGGTATTCAGTGCGGAATTGCCGCTGCCTAAATTTCTGTCTGGAGGGACTCTTAAAATGGACTTTATTAATCAATTTATGGCCGGTGAAGGCTGGCAAAAATGGGTGGCCGCTGGCATCATCCTCGTCGTGGGCTACTTTGTCTCAATGCTTCTCAGAGGTCTTGTATCTGGTGCCATTAACCGCACGGGCATTGGCCGACGTGCAAAAACAACAGGCGGCAACATCGGCAAGTCCGTTGGTAAGGCCGTTTTCTGGATTGCGATTCTTTACACACTATTCTTAGCACTCTCGCGTGCAGGCCTAGGCGAGTATTTCGGCCCAGTTGAAACACTCCTAAATGACGTAGCTGGCTTTATTCCGAAAATTATCGGTGCAGGCTTTACGTTCTTCATCGGCTTTATTGTTGCCAAAGTTGCAGGTAATGCCACGACATCTGTCTTGGAAGCCGCGCAAGTTGACAATCTCGCAGCCCGTACAGGCGTTACCGAAGCCACAGGAAGCTCAAACTCTTTGGCCAAAGGTCTTGGAACACTCGTCTTCGTTATCATCATCATCCCAGTTGCTATCGCGGCTCTTGGTGCGCTGAACCTCGACGAAATCAGTCAGCCTCTGTCTAATATGCTAGAAGGCTTCACAAGCTACATCCCAGCGCTCGTTGGTGCTTCGCTTGTCCTAGCTGGTGCAATCTTTATTGGTCGTTTCTTCTCAAACTTCCTCAGCAACTTCCTGCCAACAGTTGGTTTCGATAATTCAATCAACTCAATCATGAAGCTGGATGATGGCCAAGAGCTAAAAACGTCACCGTCAAAAGCGGCTGGTTATGTTGTTTTCTTGATTACTTTGGTCGTCGGTATCTCTGCTGCGGTTAACATTCTTGGAAATGACAGCCTAACAAACGCGTTCGGCACTGTTCAAGAATTTGGCGGAAGCTTACTTCGCGCTGCTGTTCTTATCGGTATCGGTGTTTTCCTTGCGAACTTCATGGGCCGCTTCATGGGTACAATCATGAACCCAAAGCTTGCGAATTTTGTGAAGTATTTCGCAATCACGCTCTTCGTATTCTTGGGTCTCTCAAGCCTTGACCCAGAAGGTCAAATCGTACCCGTTGCGTTCTCAGCCTTCGTTATTGCAGCATCTGTAGCGGGTGCTATCGCATTCGGTCTCGGTGGACGCGATTGGGCAAAAGAAGTCTTGAACAAGACACTTCCGCCGTCTGCTATGAGCAAGTTCAACGGTAAGAAGTAAGTCTAGCTTCATAAAATTTTGAAAGCCGCCTCCTCGGAGGCGGCTTTTTTAATGTTTGAGTGTCTTATGAATTGCTTGGACTTTCCGCATTCAACTTTTACATAAGCTACGTGCATATTGTAGAAGAACTCATCGCTGAACGTGCGCCGCGCCTTATGTCAAAGCCGCGCCTATTCAAGTTCGTCAAGCCTATCCTTTATCGCATGCTTGCCTATGATGCGGCTGTATTTCTCGCAGATATGATCCGCCCGCTGACAGGGTGGGAAGCATTTTCCCGTGTCTCAGAACATATCAGGCCTCACACGGTCGTGACAGGCCTGGCACATCTTCCTGAAACGGTCGGCTGCATAATCATTGCAAATCACCCAACGGGACTAGCTGATGGTCTTGCCGTATTTGACGCCATACGCGAGCATCGTCCAGATCATCTTTTTCTCGCCAATGCCGATGCCTTACGCGTCATCCCAAAAGGCGACGATCTTATCATCCCCGTTGAATGGGTGAAATCTAAGCGAAATCATTCAAAAGCCCGCAATACATTATTGGGCGTGAAAAAGGCGCTAAAAGATGGACGATGCGTCGTGATTTTTCCATCTGGGGCCCTTGCGGCATTTGGATGGCGAGGTCTCGTCGATAAACCTTGGCAAAGTAGTGCCGCGATGTTGGCGCGCAAATATAAAGCGCCCATTATTCCGCTGAACATTAAAGCGCGGAACTCTGTTCTCTATTACCTTTTTGCGAAATTAAACGCGGAACTTCGCGACATCACCTTATTTCATGAATTGCTGAACAAAAAAGCGAAGCGCTTTAGGCTCGCGTTTGGTGCGCCTATTCTGCCAGAGAGCTTGTCGAAAAACGCAGAGGAGGCAACGGCAGACATCCGCAAAATCGTAGAAGCGCTTTAGGGTCGTATCGCATCTCTAATTTCAATTCGATCTTCCGCGCTCCGTAAATATTCTGGGTCTAAACGCTTTCCGCCGGCCTTTTCAAAGGCATAACCGTAAGATAGCACCGCACCGTCTTCATTTTTCCCCGCCATGATAGAAAATCCAACAGGTACACCATGCACATCCCCCATTGGCACAGTAATGTGTGGGTACCCCGCAACCGCAGCAAGATAACCTGCCCCCGCCCAAGATGGCCAAACATCTCCATTTATGAGATCAACACGCGACGCCACAGGTCCTGACGGACTGACTAACATATCGACGCTATTTTCAGACATCAGTCGATCTATACCATCTGCACCTGTTCCAAGCTGCACATCTTTTTTTGCGTTTAGGTATATCTTATCTGTCAATGGTCCTTTCGCTTCGGACGCTTCAAATTGATCTTGGTCAAATATAGTGGTTTCTCGCGGCTCATTTTCGTTAAAGGCAATTAAGGCCTTTAAACTGCGTGACTGAACCGCAGGTGCGGCGTCCGCTAAATATTTGTCCAGCCCCGCCTTGAATTCATACTGCAAGACATTAAGAGATTTTTGACCATAACTCTCGACGGCGATAGAAAAAGACTCAATGTCGACTAATGTAGCGCCAGCCTCTTCCATCGCTTCCAAGCCTGTATTGAACAGACGCTTGATATCATCATTAGATCCTTCGGCAAAACGCAATACCCCAACACGTTTCCCCCGCAAGGCACCTTCATTTAATTGGCTCACATAATCTATCTCTTGATTATCCATAGCGGCCAACATCATCGCCGCACCTTTAACAGTTTTAGTCATAGGCCCTGCAGTATCCTGAGACGCACTGATTGGAACAATATAGTCCTGACTTACAAGACCGACCGTTGGCTTAAAACCAACAATTCCATTCACATTTGCAGGACAAATAATAGACCCATTCGTTTCGGTCCCAACGGCGCCTGCTGCTAATGAGGCCGCGACAGCCACCCCTGAGCCCGAAGAACTTCCGCATGGGCTTCTGTCTAACATATGAGGGTTTCTGACTTGCCCTCCCAAAGCGGACCATCCCGAAACACTCTCATTTGATCGAAAATTTGCCCATTGTGACAGGTTTGTCTTGCCGAGAATTATTGCGCCTTGTTCCCGTAAACCTGCAACTAGAGGACTGTCACGATATGTGATATTATCCTTTAGAGCATAGGCGCCTGCGGTTGTCGCAACAGGGTCTAAAGTTTCAATATTATCCTTTAATAAGATAGGGATTCCATCGAGAACGCCCATCGCATTACCAGTCTGACGGCGCTCGTCAGAAGCTTTCGCTTGGTTGATGGCCTCAGGATTTAAGGACAAAACCGACTGCAAGCGCGGCCCCGAACGATCAATTTTTTCTATTCTCTTTAGATATATTTGCGTGAGCTCTACAGACGTTGTCTCATGGGACAATAAAGCGTCTGAAAGCTCAGGTAATGTTTGTGCCGCTTTTGAGTGAGGCTTAAATTCAGCCTCAACAATATTTGCATATTCTGTGGGAGACGGCCCAAAGGGCAAGACATCAGATTTTTCTGAGGGTTCTGTAGAGCAGGCCGTCAGTATTATAGCTGATGAGAATAGAAGACAAATGCGCATTAGTTTACCCTAATTTTATTTCAGGGTTATGGAAAATATTTTCTGGGTCAAGGTCGCGCGTTTGACTTTGTGAAACTAGTATAATTTGTGTTTGGCGCCCTTACGCCGCTCTACGTCGAAAAGGTCTAGAGGTTTCTGAGCTTCACCAACTGTCGATACCTAAGTAATGGATTTAATCTAAGCTCTTTCAACCATCATTTTTTTGACTTCAGCAATCGCCTTCGCGGGGTTTAGGCCTTTAGGACAGACATTCGCGCAATTCATAATGGTGTGACAGCGATAAAGCTTGAAGGGATCTTCAAGGTTATCGAGCCGTTCCGTTGTCGCATCGTCCCGGCTGTCCACCAACCAACGATAGGCTTGCAGCAAGGCGGCTGGCCCCAAATATCTGTCGCCATTCCACCAGTAAGACGGGCAAGATGTAGAGCAAGACGCGCAAAGAATACATTCGTAATAGCCATCAAGCTTGTCGCGATCTTCAACGGTTTGCGCGATCTCCTCCGTTGGCAATGGCGTGCTTGTATGGAGCCAAGGCTCAATCGAGGCATATTGTTTGTAGAAATTTGACAGATCAGGAACAAGGTCCCGCACAACTGGTAAGTGCGGGAGAGGTGAAATTGTAATCGTCCCGCCTTTGACCTCATCAATTCCCTTGGTGCAAGCGAGTGTATTACGTCCGCCGATATTCATCGCGCAGGACCCGCAAACGCCTTCGCGGCATGAGCGGCGGAATGCGAGCGTCGGGTCAATTTCGTTTTTTATTTTGAACAACGCATCCAAAACCATCGGACCGCACTCATCAAGATCAATTTGGTAACTATCCCAGTAAGGGTTTCCGCCATCTGAGGGATCATAGCGGTAGATTTTAAATGTCTTCAATCGGGTTCCACCCGATTTTGCAGGCCATGACTTACCCTTTTTGACTTTTGAGTTTTTTGGAAGAGTGAGTTGAACCATTAGGGACGGCATCCATGTCTAAATTTACGTGGTAGATATAGACACTTAAGCGGAAAAACCCAAGTGAATTCGCATTGCCAAAACGTCGCAAACACTAAGCCGTAAATCAGGTTTCATTGCCAGACGTCAATAAGTGCGCTTTGCAACTCAAAGCAGGTAAAGCCGCCTATGAGCCAAAAGAATATTTTACAATCTGTTGTGCAGAAGAGAATCACCCACGTCCGATTGGTGGCTGAGTGAGCGGAGCCCGCCTTAGGTTATTCCGCAACGGAATATAATTCCGCCCGGAAATCTGGCACGATAATTTCCTGAGACACTGCAGCGGCAACAGGAGTTGAAAAATCAGAGAACATGAATTCCAAATCCTCAGGCTTACAATCCAAAACATCAGATACGTCTGACAGGATTTTCCAGCGCGCAATCGTACTGGCGCCATTCGCCGCACGAAGACCCGACATAATAAAATCGGATTCAGATTTTGTCTCAACGACGTGTCCAGGTCTGGACATATATGTCGAAATAAGTGTTGAGAGCTTTTCTGTAAGCGTCATGTTATTCCTCTAAAGACCTGTAAATTCAAGCCTGTGGACGCCCATTATCAATGAACCACAGTTTGTAAATTAGTGAAAGATAAAAATGGTTAATGCTGAAAAAACTCCGAACACAAACAATCACTCAGCCATGATTGTCCCCGCAATACAATTAAGCGCCAAATACTCTCCTTAAAATTTCCGATGTCCGTTTCGCAGGATTAGCGCGAATGGCTTTTTCCTCTTCGCCGATGAAATGGAAGACGCCTCTCAGGCCGTAATCGACACCATGTTCGATTAAGTCACCCCGCGCGGTTGCGCCAAGATTAGGACCGAAAGGCACCGCTTTCATTTGCGCGGAAAGTGTATCGACCAGGCGCAAAGCCCCCGTTTGATTAAGGGCATCCGCCATAATGGGTTCGAATAGCTGCCCTAACCGCGCGCTTGTTTTGGTCTGTAAAAATTCAGTCGCGGCTGTATCAGCCCCTCTTAGGATATCGAAAGCGTCTGGGATCGTAAGACCGCGGATAGCATCCAAGAAAATATCGCCTGCAACCGGCGCGGCTTTCTCAGCCCCGCGGTTGAGCTGTGTTTGCAATTCAACAAGCAGGGTGTCGGCGCCAATTGGCTTCAAAAATGACTGCGCATCCTGCAAGACCTGCGGCAGCGGAATACGGATGATATCATTTCCTAGAAATCCGTTAACAACACCGACATTGGTCAGGGCATTCCCAACACCATTATCTAGTGCCGCTTTCAGACCCAGGGCAACTTCGGCCGCCGAAAGAGCAAGCCCGCTATTCTGTCCACTGAGAATGCCGTCTAAAACCGCAGGATCAAGCGTCTCGCAGGCCGCTAAAGGCGCTGCAGCGAGACTTAGTAATACATGACGGCGATCCATGACATGCTCCGGTTAAAATTCCTATTCGTCAGAGCGGTCCGCAAACTTGGGTGGGCGTTTCTCAAGGAAAGCCCGAACACCTTCTGCGCAATCTTCACTGACGAATGCCGTATTAAGATAGCGGCTTTCATCTATATGGGACATGAACGCGGCTTCCTCTAACAGACCATGTCCCATCATAGATTGTCGCAAGAGCCGTTTATTGTTTGTGGTGGAGGTCGGAGAGCAGTTTTGCGCTATATCTCGCGCCAGATCTAACGCGCGCGGCAGGACCGCCTCTGGGGGGTGAACCTCACTCACATATCCAGCGCGGTACATTTCATCAGCGGAGATGATATCCGCTTTCAATATCCATTCATTGGCTTTGGCCCAGCCAACAAGGCGCGGGAGGAACCAACTGGCCGCGCCGTCACAAACAATACCCCGGCGCGCAAAGGGAAAGGCCCATTTGGTCTTCTCTGAACATATCCGAATATCCATCGGCATCGTCATGGTCGCGCCAATACCGACCGCATGTCCATTAACCGCGCCAATGAGGGGCGTGTCCAAATTGAACATATCCAATACAAGCTCACCACCTGCATCTCGCGCTACCCCCTCATGCATAGACGGTTCTTCCGTAAATCCAGAAGAGCCAAAGCCGTCGGAAATATCTGCGCCTGCGCAAAAGGCGCGGCCAGCCCCAGTCACAACAATAACACGCACTGACGGATCAGAGTCTAACTCAGCATAGGCGGCTTGCAGTTCTCGAAACATTCTCGTGTTAAAACTGTTCATGGCTTCCGGGCGGTTCAATGTCAGGAGTGCAACAGAATTTAGCTCGGTGTCGCGCGAAATTAGGAGTGTAGAATAAGTCATGATATTCTCGCTAAAGGAATTGCAAACGTGATGCAAAGCCAATCAACGCGGGCGCTATGTCTCGCGGCGCTGCTTGTCCCACTGTTCCAATTTCGCCTTGATACTTGCCTCGCGCCCCTCACCTTTCGGCGCGTAAAATGTCTGGCGCTCCATGCCATCGGGGAAATAATTCTGACCTGAAAAGCCCGTCTCCGTATTTGGGTCATAAGCATAGCCGTCCCCATAACCGATATCTTTCATGAGCTTTGTCGGCGCATTTAAAATATGTTTCGGCGGCGGCAGGCTGCCCGTTTCTTTGGCGGCGCGCATCGCGGCTTTATATCCCGCGTAAACACCAATAGATTTCGGCGCGGTCGCCAAATGCACAACGGCGTGGGCCAGCGCGAGATCGCCTTCGGGACTGCCGAGGCGCTCATAGGCACGGGCCGCCTCACTCGCAATCATCAACGCGGTTGGGTCCGCGAGACCAATATCTTCGCTCGCAAAGCGCACCAAACGCCGCGCAATATAACGCGGGTCTTCGCCGCCCTGTATCATACGCGCATACCAATAAAGCGCGGCGTCAGGATCGCTTCCCCGCATGGATTTATGCAACGCCGAGATAATATTATAATGCTCATCCCGCGATTTATCATAGGCAGGCGCGCGTTTTTGCAAAAGCGCCGCCACGCCCGCCGCATCTAATTTTTCACGCCCCGCGAGGAATACCTCATCCGCGAGGGTCAGAAGATAGCGCCCATCCCCATCGGCAAAGCCAATGAGGGTTTCGCGTCCGCTCTCATCTAAGGGTAAGTCTCGCCCGATATGCGCAGCGGCGCGGTCCAGCAAATCGCTGAGCGCGGCGGCGTCCAATCGGTTCAACACAAATACCTGCGCGCGGGAAAGCAAAGCGCCGTTTAATTCAAAGCTCGGGTTTTCCGTCGTCGCCCCGACAAGGGTGACAATGCCTTCCTCGACATAGGGCAAAAATCCGTCTTGCTGCGCGCGGTTGAAGCGGTGAATTTCATCCACGAATAGCAGCGTGCCCCGCCCCGACTCGCGGCACATCCGCGCGGCCTCGAAGGCTTTACGCAGGTCCGCCACGCCCGAAAACACGGCAGAGAGCTGAACAAATTCAAGCTCGGCTTTATCCGCCAAAAGCCGCGCAATGGTTGTCTTCCCCACGCCCGGCGGCCCCCATAAAATCATGGAAGACAATCGCCCCTGCCCCAACATGCGTCCAATCGGCCCCTCGGGACCAATCAAATGAGATTGCCCAACGACATCCTCCAAGACAGCAGGCCGCAAAGCCTCGGCCAAAGGCACAGGCGCCTCAGCCTCAAGACCAGCAGATTGAAAAAGATTCGCCATGGGTCAGGCGTAACAGAAATGGGTTTGGGGGGCCAATCTTGTCAATTAAGAAATGCCCGATAAGTTCAAAAAATATCTGCCTCGATTGCTCTTGAAGTGATAAGAATCACAAGCAAAAAAAAGTAATTTACAAATACATTCCTATATCATCCACACAATCTTGAGATGAAAGCATTGAAACACCCTCAATCCTGCACAATTACTAATCAGGAGGAATAAATGTCACAAAATCAAATCATTATACGCGGCCAAAGTGACATAGGAGCATATTCCGCTGAAAATGATGATACCTTCCTTTTCGAATGCTTTATAAAGAATAGCGCGTTTGAGTCTGTAGCAGATTTATCTTCGAACCAGACTATACTTTACGGCAACACCGGGAGGGGAAAAACTGCGATTATTAGATACCTAAAAAAAACTAAACGCAATACACTTTCCATAAATTTGAATGAAATCTCGCTAGACTATCTAGTAAATTCGAATGTTGTTAGATTACTTACAGATATAGAAGCGGACACAAACGCATTATTTCAAGCTTTTTGGCGTTACATAATCATTCTATCATATATCCAACTCAAATATAAGATAGGCGATAAAGCAAAGTCAAAAAATTGGGTTGATGGATGGACACATAAAATTCGGACAAACCAAAGAAGAAAGAAGGCTTTAGCATTTTTAGCAGAGCATAGAGATAATTTTTGGGTGACAGCGGAGACCGCAGTTGAAGAATATGCCGAACGCTTAGAGAATGAATTCAAATCTAGCATGGGTGCGGCATATGATGTTTTTAAAATGGATGCTGGATACGGCCGAAAGCAAAGCTCGGAAAAGAAAAAACAACTTAGAAGGAAGCTAACGAGTATAATAAACCCTGAGCTTCTCAAATCATTAAAAGATATGATGACATTGCTTAGTCAAGATTCAAACCCTGACGGTCGGCAATTCTATTTGATGATAGATAGCATTGATGAAAACTGGATAGATGAGAGTGTACGATACAAGTTAATTAGAAGCCTTATTGAAACACAAAAAACTTTCAGAACAATACCAGATTTGAAAATTGTGATTGCTATGCGGGCAGATATTTTTGACCGTGCATTAGCCGAGGCATCCGACCCTTCCATCCAGAGAGACAAATTAAACGACTATAAAGCAGAAATCAGCTGGACGAAGGCCGAATTATTAGAACTAGTTGATTCAAGAGTGAAGGAGCTGTGTTCGCGGAAGTACACAACTAAAGGAGTTAGCTTTAACGATATATTTTGTACGAAGATTGATCAGAAAACTCCATTTAATTATATTGTTGAACGAACACTGATGCGCCCCAGAGACATGATTCTCTTTGTGAATGACTGTCTTATTCAAGCAAAGGGCAAAAGCACGGTCACAAAAACAAACATTCAACGTGCAGAGGAAAAATATTCGAGAGACCGTAAACGGGCGATGATAGATGAGTGGAAATCCTGTTTACCATCAGTTGAACTTTGTCTCAACACTCTCAGAACACTTCCAAAACATTTAGGTACGTATAGTGATTTTTCAGATTCGATTGATTGGACTGACTTAGAGGTTCGACTTTTCGAAATCGGTGACAAGTTTGGACACGACCCTCTTGGAAAAGTTGTTCACGCGAAAGGATTCACGACATCAAACCTTTCAATGAAAAACTCCCTACTAAGAGTATTACTATCCCAACTTTATAGAATTGGAGCCTTAGGAATTAAACAATCCGAAGGTTCTCCAATTCAATATGTTTTTAATGGACCAGCATTTGTGGACCCTGATGAAGTCACCGATCAACTACGATGGTATATCCATAAGGGGCTACGAAATGTTCTTGGGTTCAGAACTGCAAATGATTCAGGAAGGAATTAGACTCTCTAATAAACCCGCTTCTTCGGCTTAATATACTCAATCCCGTCCGTCATGGTGTAATCATGGACGGGGCGGTAGTCGATTTTTACTTTATTCGTCTCACCGTCATACCATGCGAGCGTATGTTTCATCCATTTCTTATCGTCACGTTCCGTGAAGTCTTCATGTGAATGCGCGCCGCGGCTTTCCTTGCGGTTTTCCGCAGAGGCCATGGTCACACGCGCTTGGGCGATAAGATTGTCGAGCTCTAGGGTTTCCATCAAATCCGTATTCCACACCATGGTTCGGTCGGAGACAGACACATCTTTGATTTGTTCGGCAATGGCTGTGACCTTCTCGAGGCCCTCGGCCATGCTTTCGGATGTCCGGAAGACGGAGCAATGAGTTTGCATTGTCTTTTGTAGCTCAAGGCGGATATCCGCAGTGGACTTCATGCCTTCGGCGTTACGGAATTTTTCCAGACGCGCGATGGAGGCTTCGCCTGCATCTGCGGCCAGCGGCTTTTGTTCGAGATTAGGCGTGCACGTCTCTTTCACGCGCAGACCTGCCGCGCGGCCAAAGACAACAAGGTCAATCAGCGAGTTCGAGCCCAGACGGTTGGCGCCGTGAACCGACACGCAGGCCGCTTCGCCGACAGCCATCAGGCCAGGCACAACTTTATCTGGGTTGCCGTCTTCGAGCGTGAGGACTTCGCCGTGATAATTCGTCTGCACGCCGCCCATATTATAGTGGCAGGTCGGCAGGACCGGAATGGGTTCTTTCGTGACGTCAACGCCAGAGAAGATTTTCGCTGTCTCGGAAATGCCCGGCAGACGCGCTGCGAGGACTTTCGGATCCAAATGGTCAAGATGGAGGAAGATGTGATCTTTATCTTTCCCGACGCCGCGGCCTTCACGAATTTCCATAACCATGGCGCGGCTGACCATATCGCGCGGGGCGAGGTCTTTCACGCTTGGTGCATAGCGTTCCATGAAACGCTCGCCCTCTGAATTGGTCAGATAACCACCCTCACCGCGTGCGCCTTCTGTGATGAGGCAGCCCGCGCCGTAAATTCCCGTTGGGTGGAATTGGATGAACTCCATATCTTGCACAGGCAGACCAGCGCGTAGAACCATCGCATTGCCGTCACCCGTACAGGTATGGGCAGAGGTCGCCGAGAAGAAGATACGGCCGCAGCCGCCCGTTGCGAGGATAACAGTTTGCGCGCGGAAACGGTGCAATGTGCCGTCATCCAGCTTCCAAGCTGTCATACCCCGGCAAACGCCGTCTTCCATGATGAGGTCGAGTGCGAAATATTCGATGAAAAATTCGGCATTATTTCGAAGTGATTGCCCATAAAGCGTATGGAGCATAGCATGGCCAGTTCTATCGGCCGCCGCGCAGGTGCGCTGCACGGGCGGGCCTTCGCCCATTTCTGTCGTGTGACCGCCAAAGGGACGCTGATAAATCTTGCCGTCTTCATTCCGGGAGAATGGCATCCCCCAATGCTCCAACTCGTAAACGGCCTTGGGCGCTTCGCGGCAGAGATATTCAATACTGTCTTGATCGCCGAGCCAGTCTGACCCTTTGACCGTGTCATACATATGCCAGCGCCAATCATCTGGGCCCATATTGCCCAGTGAGGCCGCAATGCCGCCCTGCGCCGCAACCGTGTGCGAGCGCGTTGGGAAAACTTTGGTAACGCAGGCTGTCTTTAGACCAGATTGCGCGGCGCCGAGTGTTGCACGCAGGCCTGACCCGCCCGCACCAATAACGACAACATCGTAAGTGTGGTCAATCCATTCTGTCTTTTTGGCAGCCATGAAACTATCCTAAAAATGCGAGTTTTATGACGGCGAACGCCACAGCAGCCCATAATATGACGGCCACAAATTTATTCTTCAACAGGCCAAATGCGCGCATCTTTCCACCGAAATAATCGACGATGACCTCGTCCATCTCTAGCTTACAATACCAGACCGCTGCCGTGAAAAAGGCGAGGAAGCCCACCGCGCCAATAGGCGTTGAAAGCCAATCAATAATTCCTTGGGGCCCGCTTGGGGCTGCGACTAAGACCGACACAACGGCGCCAAGAAAGCCGAATAATACGCCCCATCCCGTGAGTGTATGAATCTTTTGATGGGCTACGCTGTGGCCTGACTTTGACCCGCTCATCAGACCGCTCCCGAAATTGCAAGTGTCACCAAGGCGGAAAATCCAATCGCAATACCCAGCATGAGAAATGACCAAAAATTATTCTTTTCAGGGTCGAGAAATTTACCCTTATTCCAAATCGCATGACGCAATTGGGCCAGCGACATGAAGGTGAAGGCGAAGATAAAAACAAATACACCAATTGCGCCCAGCGGCGAGAAAACCAATCCTGCTAACGGCAGTTCACCCGTCAGCGACATCACAAAAACCCCGACAGCGACGATAAACAAGGCCACATAACAGATGATTGCGCTTGCCCTGTGCAAAATCGAGCTCATCATCGCGCCGTGCCAGCGCCAAACTTGTAAATGCGGCGACATGGGCCGCGGATCGTTCCACTCAGATGACATGAAAATCGTTCCTCTTTGATGTTGCGCATAAGCTAGGGCGCAACATTAAAATGTCAACGCAAGTCTTCGACAATCATTCGCAAATAAGGCCCTATTTGCAGTGGTAAATTGGCACAGGTCTGCAGGATCGCCAAACAGAAAAACCTATTGAATCAATGTCCCGCATCGGGCGTAATAGCTACGATACATCAGATCCGTAATTTTGGAGCCCTCCTATGTCAGATAGTTACAAACTCAATCGCCGAAGCCTGTTGCTTGGCGCCTCCGTTACAGCCGCGGCAATGGTGACAGCCTGTAGCAAAGCGCCCGAGGCCGTGGCACAAGACGCCATAGATCTCACAGGTGTATCCATTTTAATCACGGGGTGTTCTTCGGGCTTTGGACGGCTTGGCGCAGAACATTACGCGCGGCTTGGAGCAAAAGTCTTTGCCACCATGCGCAACCTGCCGCGTCCAGAAGCTACGGAATTAGAGGCCTTAGCCGAGGCAGATAATCTCGATATTACGGTTCTCGAAATCGACATCACCAAAGACGCCCAAGTCGAAGCGGGCGTTGCAGCGGCCCTGGAAGAAACAGGCGGCAAGCTTGATGTTCTCATCAATAACGCGGGCATGTCCATCGCAGGCCCCATCGAAGGTCAAGACATGGCTGCAACTCAACTGATTTTTGACACGAATGTCTTTGGCGCCCACCGCATGGCCCGCGCCGTCCTGCCGAGTATGCGCGCCAATAAAAGCGGATATATTTTCAACGTCTCCTCACAGCTTGGACGCGTCATCATCCCAGGCTTTGGACAATATTCTCCAACCAAATTCGCCCTAGAAGCTATGAGCGAGCAAATGGCCTATGAAGTCGCGCCATTTGATGTTGATGTCACCCTCATTCAACCCGGGGGATATCCGACAAAAATTTGGTTCAATCAAAATGCGCCCTCAGCGGCATTGAAGGCAAGAATGAGCGAAGACGTCCTCAACGCTTATCCGCAATTTACGGCGGGTATGGGAAAACGCGAAGCTGGCGGAGGGTCGGCGGATGCTATGGATATTCCGCGCGCCATCGCTGGGGCCATTGCGAAACCGCAAGGCACGCGTCCATTACGTATCGCGTTGCACCCTGTCGCCAGACCTCAAGAGGCCATCAACAAAGTCTCTGCCCAAATGCAATTAGCGGTCCTCGGCGATTCCCCGATAGGGCCAATAGTGAAAGATGTGCTCGATTAAGTCTCGCAGACATATCACAGAGGTACTCGAAAAAGAAAAAGGCGCTGCCCGAAAGCAGCGCCCGAATTCTTTTATCGCACGACCCAATATCAGGCCCCACGAAGTTTTAGATTGAGACTATTCGTCTTTCGAATATGTCTTGGCAGAGCCTTCGGCTTCATTAGCCTTTTCTTTGCCATATTCTTTGGCTGAGCTAGCATCTTCCTTCATGGACTCGCCGGCTTTCTCCATTTTTTCGCCCGCTTTTTCAATTGTCGCGCCCGTCTTATCCATCGTTTCGCCGACGGCGGCTTTCATATTGTCTTTTGCATCAGACGCCATTTCACCTGCTTTATCGGCCATGCCTTCAGCACCAGCTTTAGCATCAGACGCCATTTCGCCCGCCTTATCAGCCATGCCTTCAGCGCCAGCTTTAGCATCAGACGCCATTTCGCTTGCTTTGTCAGCAGCAGCATCCACACCGGACTTTGCTTTTTCGGCCGTGGCAGCTGCCGCATCTTTTGCTTTGCTTGCGGCCTCATCAGCGGCCTTACAGCCTGTGAATGTGAGTGCGGCACCCATTAGCGCCGTAAGAATAAATTTTGATTGCATTACAACCTCCCAGTTAAGGCGCCCACAAGGTACATACACGAATAAATTACTTTTCCTAGCCCACTCTTTCCGTAGGTGTTTTCCATTGCGCCCATACAATTTTGTGGTCCATCAGCAGGTTTGAAATTTGCAAAAATCAGAACAGTTTCTTAACTGTACGCCACCACAAGTCTCATATGGCCGTTTTGCAGAAGATCCCAGCCCTAGAGGTCTTGAATATATTTATCGGGCATTTAAGCGGCGAACGCCGTTTAGCGCAAAAGACCTGTGAGGCTTATGCCCGAGATATCTCAGAGTTTCTCGGCTTTCTGTCGTCCTATCTCGAGAAGCCCATCACGCTACCCGATATCGTAAACGTCGAAGCCCGCGGATTTCGTGCCTATCTCGTTCAGAGGCGTCGCGGCAATCGCCCGCTGTCGGCGGCTTCTATTCAACGGCAGCTATCGGCCCTGAGGACATTCTACCGCTATATTGAACGCAGGTGGAATGCAGGCAATGAGGCGCTTCCGCTTATCAAAGGCCCGCGCGTTAAACGCCCGCTTCCGAAAGCCGTCAGCGCAAGTGAAGCCATAAAAATCATAAAAGACCCCTTGGATAGTCCAGGCGAGCCTTGGATTGCCGTCCGCAATCAAGCCGTCTTAGCCCTGTGCTATGGATCAGGTTTACGTATTTCAGAAGCGCTCGCCCTCACCGGCCGCGACTTACCTTTGCGGCGACAAATTCAACTCAGGGGTAAAGGCAATAAGGCCCGGGTTGTACCCATCCTACCCGCGGTCGCAAAAGCCGTTTCAGAATATATGCGGCAAACCCCGTTTCAACTGCCCCCCGACCAGCCTATTTTTCGCGGCGCGCGCGGCGGTGTCTTGCGGCCTGAAATCATTCAAGCGGAAGTGCGTCGTTTGCGCGGCGCTCTAGGCCTTCCCGAAACGGCCACACCCCATGCCCTGCGGCATAGTTTTGCCACGCACCTGCTTGCAGGCGGTGGTGATTTACGGACGATTCAACAGCTCCTTGGCCACGAAAGCCTGTCTACGACGCAGCGCTATACGGATGTCGATACGGCGCGCCTCATGGATATTCACGCAGGCGCGCATCCGCGAGCTTAGCCCCGTGTCTAATGCGATGTCGTTAGGTTTAAACCTATCGCACCTGTTACAATCAAACTAATGAAAGCCATTTGCGCCGCGCTTAGGTTTTGTTTGAAGATGAAAAAGCTCAGGATAGCGACCATTGATATCCCGGCTCCGGCCCAAATCGCATAAGCCACGCCAGCAGGCAAAACTTTCAACACGGGCGCAAATAACCAGAAGCACACCATATATTATCCAATAGCGGCCATCCCGAGGCCAATTTTCTCGAACCCATTTGAAGCCTTCAAAAGCAAAGTCCCCGCCACTTCAAAGGCAATGGCGACAGCTAATAATATCCAGACTTGCATAAATCTCTCCTTAAGTTTGCATTTCAAACTTGACATAATTAGATTTGTTTTGCAAACCTATTTTATATTTGAAGTTAAAAGGAGACGGAAAATGACAAACTCAAATTCACTCATGGCAGATTTGGAGGAAGCCAGCCGAATTGCCAAAACCGGTGAAGATACGCCACTTGTCGGCGGACCGATTGGATTGATGTGGGGTATCCTCATCGCATCATGCCTTGCGATACATTATATGATCATAAGCCAAACCCTTCCCCTTCCCTTGAGTAGCTTAAATTTTCTCTGGATCGGATTCGCCATCTTAGGCGGAGCCGGGGTCGCTTTTTTAAGCCCAAAAATAGATAAAAAACCTGGTGCAAATTCTTTGGCAAATAAGGTCGAACAATATGTTTGGATCATGTTTGCGTCCGCCATGGCCTCATTAGCGGTTGGTGTGATTCTGAATCTGCTTCTGGGACAAGCTAGCTATGAAATATGGGATTTCATTCTAGCCGCCGGTTTTGCAGGACAAGGCATAGCCTATGGAGTCATTGCGAAAATGACAAAACGAGGTTGGTTACATTATGCCGCCTTTGCGAGTTTCACTATGACAGCTGTCACAATGAGCTTTTACGGACAAAGCGTGATTTATCTTATTGCGGCCATCGCCTCCGTCTTTACGATTATTATCCCGTCTTGGCTCTCTATGAAAGCAGCACGATAATGCCCTCAGATAATCCCGACATAGATATTGGCGCGATTGACGATGTCATTCATGGCCGTCTTCGCCTTGGTGTTATGGCCTATCTATCAGCCGTAAATCCTGCGAGCTTTCCTGAACTCAAGGACAAGACAGGGGCGACGAATGGTAACCTATCGACCCATCTCACCAAGTTAGAGTCGGCAGGCTATGTCCGCCAAGAAAAAGGATATAAAGGCAAACGACCGCAAACTCTTGTGCATCTCACGCCAGAGGGTCGCGCCGCTTGGGTGACATATCTAGACGCAATGAAATCATTGCTGGGCCATTCGGTTTCGAACGGTTGAGCTAAGCCACTAAAACCGTCATGTTTGTATTCCACTACCTCGGAAGACTGACATGGCAAATACACTTTTCACCCCTTTCTCCGTTCGGGGATTAACGCTTCAAAACCGCATTGTAATGGCACCTATGACGCGCGGCTTTTCGCCTGATGGCGTACCAGGCGAAAATGTTGCGGCCTATTACAAACGACGCGCGGAAAGCGATGTCGGCCTCATTGTCACAGAGGGTACTGTTATTGACCGCCTCGGCGCGAGTAACGACCCTAATTATCCCAAGTTTCACGGCGAAGCCCCGCTCGCGGGTTGGAAAGCCGTCGCCGACGCGGTTGCCGATACACCTAGTAAAATCGCGCCGCAGCTCTGGCATGTTGGCATGATGCGCAAGGCCGGCACAGGCCATAATCCAGAAGCGCAATCGGATAGTCCCTCTGGCGTCACCCACACAGGTAAATCCGTTCTCCCAGCGCCAAGCGATGAAGAGGTTGCCGATATGGTCAACAGCTACGCTCGCTCCGCCAAATCCGCAAAAGATCTTGGCTTTGACGCCATCGAAATTCACGGCGCACATGGCTATCTCATCGACCAGTTTTTCTGGGACATAATGAACCAACGCGAAGATAAATATGGCGGCGGGCTGGCCGAGCGCGCGACCTTCGCCGCAGATATTATACGCGAATGCCGCAAGGCCGTTGGCGAAGACATGCCGATTATTTTGCGGTTCTCGCAATGGAAGCAGCAGGATTACACAGCCCGCCTCGCGGATACGCCCCAAAAGCTGGAAGCCTTTTTGAAAGTTTTCGTCGACGCGGGCGTTGATGTTTTACATTGCTCGCAGCGCCGTTTCTGGGAACCAGAGTTTGAAGATAGCCACCTCAACCTCGCAGGGTGGGCGAAGAAACTTACAGGGCTTCCTACCATTACCGTTGGCTCTGTTGGGCTAAACGGCGATTTCATCAAAGCCTTCCAAGGCGAAGGCGCGGAGGCCGCCTCTCTAGATGAGATACATGAACGCCTAGACAAAGGCGAGTTTGATCTTGTCGCCGTGGGCCGGGCGCTCCTTCAAGATCCTTATTGGGCCACAAAAGTCAAAGAGGGACGCTCCGGTGAGCTTTCAGCTTACGACGGAAAAGCACTCGGCACTTTATTCTAGGCAAAAAGAAACCCGCCTCATAGGGCGGACTAAATACGAAACATCGTGGCGGTTCGGGCTGTAAGCCGAACCAGCTACGCGCTCATAATATAGTTAGTTCAGATTAGATTTTTGTCAGCTCTAGGCGTGACGCGTAAGGCGGTGGGCATCCACCGCCGAGCAGGCACAACGACGAGCTGGCGAAAATATAACTGAACTACATTTGCATAGCCCAACCTTCAACGTCCATAGCCGCCTGACGGACAGCTTCGGAGACAGTTGGATGCGCGTGGCACGTCCGGGCGAGGTCCGCACTGGCGGCCTTAAATTCCATCGCCACCGTGACTTCATGAATGAGGTCCCCTGCGAGCGGGCCCAAGATGTGAGCGCCGAGAATTTCATCTGTTTCGGCATGCGCCAGAATTTTTGCAAAGCCTTCGGCTTCGTGATTACAGCGCGCACGTGAGTTTGCTGTGAAGGGGAATTTCCCGCGCTTAAACGGAATACCTGCCTCTTTGAGCTGCTCTTCCGTTTGGCCAACCGAGGCGATTTCAGGATGGGTATAAACGACGTCAGGAATAACGGCGTAATTCACATGACCCGACTGACCCGCAATAGACTCGGCCACGGCCACGCCTTCTTCTTCGGCTTTATGCGCGAGCATCGGGCCGTCAATGACATCACCCAAAGCCCAAATGCCCTCGACCGATGTTTTCCAGTGATTATGCTGAACGCGACCGCGCTTATCGGTTTCAATCCCAACATTTTCGAGACCAAGGCCCTCCGTATAGGCTTTACGGCCAATACAAACGAGGACGACATCCGCGGCGATATCTTTTGGCTTCCCGCCGTCTGCGGCTTCAGTTTTAACGCTGAGACCTGATTTGGATTTTTCAATGCCCATGACTTTGCGGGAGAGCTCAAATTTCATGCCTTGCTTTTTGAACATACGCAGCGCGGCTTTTTGAATTTCCTTGTCCGAGTTCACCATGATGGAGGGCATGAATTCGACAACTGTGACCTTTGCGCCAAGTCGCCGCCACACAGAGCCAAGCTCGAGGCCGATAACGCCGCCGCCAATGACAAGGAGGTTTTCTGGGACCTTTTGCAAGTCCAAAGCGCCAGTTGAGGAAACAATGGTTTTCTCATCAATCTCAACACCTGGAAGCTGGGCCACTTCTGAACCTGTAGCGATGACGATGTTCTTTGTTTTATAAACTTTGCCATCGACTTCGACTTCGCCTTTGGCTTTGATTTTACCAAAACCCTCGATGCGCTCGACATTGTTTTTCTTGAAGAGATATTCAATGCCCTGCGTGAGGCCTGTTACGACCTTATTCTTCGCTTCAATCATGGCCGGAACATCTGCCTTAACACTGGCTTTTAAGCCCATGGCTGGGAAGTCTTTTTGGACAGTTTCCATGAGGGCCGTAGAATGTAGCAAAGCCTTAGAGGGGATACAGCCAACATTTAGGCAGGTTCCGCCCAAGGTCTTGCGCGTCTCCACACAGGCCACTTTCAAGCCGAGTTGTCCGCACCGAATAGCGCAATTATAACCGCCGGGTCCGCCACCGATAATGATGACGTCATATTGGTCAGCCATGAGAATGTCCTGTCAGATGTTTATATATCGAACAGGACAGATAGGCGGCAGCTAACAGGCGGTCAACAGTGGCCTAGCGCAAAATACCTTTTGCGCTCTGTTTTCGTGAATACCAGACCTCTAATGCGCCCAGAACCACGACGATTACGGGCATTACCCAATAGCCTGACCCGGCGGCCTCTTTCAAAACTGAGTTTGTGAAAGTCGGAATGAAACCAATAATGGCAGCGACTAATGAGACGATGAAAATCACTGCACTCACGCGCTTGCGTAGCAAGAATAGAATGGCGGCGAGCAGCCCGCTCCAGACGGCACTTGCATATGCTGCCATTGCCCAAACAGGGTAGACATGCCGAACCGCAAATAAGTCTTGCCCAAATGTCTCTTCATAGGCCCTATCGGACATCATCACTTCAGTGAGATACATTCCGCAGCCCATAAGCCCCCAAAGGAGGAATAAAACGCCCAGCACCCAAAATAGCGCACTCGGCTTTTGATTAAACTCGGTCATAATTCCCCCTATTTTTTAGGAGAATAAAACACACGATCCAATATGTCGAATCCCGTTCCAAATGCCCAAACAAAAGCCGCTCAGGACTTACCCTAGCGCTTCGAGTTTTTACAAGTCCAAAAGCATCCGCTCTGGATCTTCGAGGCATTCTTTGACGCGGACCAAGAATGTTACAGCTTCTTTGCCGTCGACAATCCGGTGATCATAAGAGAGCGCGAGATACATCATCGGACGAATGACCATTTCATCATTAATCACGACAGGACGCTTCTGGATTTTATGCATGCCCAAAATACCCGATTGCGGCGGGTTCAGGATAGGTGAAGACATAAGCGAGCCATAGACACCGCCATTAGAGATGGTGAAGGTTCCGCCCATCATATCATCCATAGAAAGCTGGCCATCACGGGCTTTCGCGCCGAGCGCGCCAATCCCTTTTTCGATACCGCCCAAAGACAGCTCATCGCAATCGCGCAGGACTGGGACGACGAGGCCTTTATCTGTGCCGACAGCAATGCTGATGTCATAGAAATTTTTATAAATGATATCTGTGCCATCAATTTCTGCATTAACGGACGGCACGTCTTTGAGCGCCTGAACACAGGCCTTCACGAAGAAGGACATGAAGCCGAGCTTCACGCCGTGGCGTTTGATAAACAGCTCTTTATATTGCGAGCGCATTTCCATAATCGCGGTCATATCCGCTTCATTATATGTGGTGAGCATGGCCGCTGTATTTTGCGCATCTTTGAGGCGGCGCGCGATTGTCTGGCGAATACGCGTCATGCGCACGCGGTCTTCGCGTGGTCCCGTATCCCGCAGTGCTTTTGGCGCAGCCAGGGCCGCAGATTTCGCGGCAGGCGCTGGATCGGGCTTAGAGGCCTCTTTGGGCGGGTTAGCCTTCGCAGCTAGAGCATCTGCTTTCGTGATACGGCCGCCTTTGCCCGTGCCTTTAATCAAAGACGCATCCAAACCATTCTCGCGAATAATTTTCGCCGCTGCCGGCATGACTTTAGCCTCGCTAGGGATTGAACCAACATTGGTAGACGGCACATCCACGATGCCTCCACCTTCGTCCCCAGCTTGAGGGCCTGCAACTTCACCCGATGGAGTCGCAGAGTCGCTCTCGGCGAGTTTGCAGAGCGTTTCACCGACTTTGGCGACATCACCTTCCGCTTTGAGAATCTCCGTAATTATCCCAGCACGCGGCGCGACGAGTTCTTGTGCAGCCTTGTCTGTTTCCAGTTCGACGATAGCTTGGTCTTTTTTCACGGCGTCTCCGACTGAAACCATCCAGCTCGCAACCGTGACTTCAGAAACGCTTTCACCGACGTTTGGCACATCGATGTTGAGTGCAGGTCCGGCCCCAGAAGCTGTTTTGGAGGCTGGCGCGCGCGTCTGAGCCGTGACTTCGGCATCGCCTTTATCGGCTTTCTTTACGCCATCCCCGGCGCCCAAACGGGCAATCAACTTGCCAATTTCGGCATTATCGCCTTCCGCAACCAAAATTTCCTCAAGCACACCATCCGCAGGAGACACAAGCTCTTGCGCGGCCTTATCCGTTTCAAGCTCAACTAAGGGCTCGTCTTTTTTGACGGTATCTCCAACTGCTTTGAACCACTGCGCAATTGTGACTTCGCTGACGCTTTCGCCGACATTTGGAATTTTGATATCTGTCATGGGTTTTCCTAACTAGACGTCTATTTTGCGAACGCGCCATCGAGGACGGCTTGTTGTTCTTTTTTATGTTTCGTACTGATGCCCGTCGCGGTTGAGGCCGCGGCTGAACGGCCAACATAGCGCGGGCGCGTATGTTTTGCACCAATAGCTTCAAGGCTTTCTTCTAAGAACGGATTAATGAAAGTCCAAGCGCCCATATTTTTCGGCTCTTCTTGGCACCAAACCATCTCCGCATTTTTAAAGCGGCTCAATTCTTCTTGGATCGCATCATCCGGATAGGGATAGAGCTGCTCTACGCGCAAGAGATACACATCATTTCGGCCTAGCCCTTCCCGGACTTCGAACAGGTCATAATAGACTTTGCCCGAGCAAATAATAACGCGTTTTATTTTACTATCCGCGGCGAGCTTAAGCTGGCTGACAGCAGGATTATATTGCGCATCGTCCCACAGCAGACGGTGGAACTCACTGCCAGGACCCATTTCTTCAAATGTAGAGACACAAAGCTTATGACGTAGAAGCGATTTAGGGCTCATGTTAATGAGCGGCTTACGGAAGTTGCGTTTCACCTGACGGCGCAGCGCATGGAAATAATTCGCAGGGGTCGAGATATTCGTGACCTGCATATTATCTTCGGCGCACATTTGAAGGTAACGCTCAAGACGGGCGGAGCTATGTTCTGGACCCTGTCCCTCATAGCCATGCGGTAGCAACATCACGAGACCAGACATGCGCAGCCATTTTTGCTCAGCGGAGCTGATAAACTGATCGACCATAACCTGCGCGCCATTGGCGAAATCACCAAATTGCGCTTCCCATATCGTGAGAGCTTTGGGTGACGCCGTTGAGAACCCATATTCAAATCCCAGCACGGCCTCCTCTGAGAGATGCGAATTGAGCACTTGATAATATTCATTGGCTTCGGAAATATTATTGAGCGGGCAGTATTTCTCTTCTGTTTTCTGATCCACCCAATTGGATTGACGTTGCGAGAATGTCCCTCGCTCAGAATCTTGCCCTGAAAGACGTACAGGGTGACCTTCTGAAATGAGCGTCCCAAAGGCGAGATGTTCAGCCAGCCCCCAATCAATATCTCGGCCCGCACTAATCTTGTCGGCGCGCGCCTTGATGATACGCTTGAGCGTTCGGTGCATATTTAAAGAATTAGGCACAGACACAATCTGTGATCCAATAGATTTCAACTGCTCAATTTCAACAGCCGTATCGGCAGCGCGTTTGCCATTTTTTATAGTTGGCAAAGAAATACCCTGCCATACACCTTGCAACCAATCCGGTTGTTTTGTTTCGTAAGATTTGGCGTCTTCGAAATCCTTGTCTAATTTCGCGTAGAAATCATCCATACGCTTCTGTGCTTCGGTTTCCGTCAAATCACCTTGCGCAATAAGGCGGTCTGCATAGATTTTGCGCGTCGACGGACGGTCGCCGATTGCTTGATACATAAGCGGCTGCGTGAAGGAGGGATCATCGCCCTCATTATGTCCGTAGCGGCGATAGCAGATAATATCGAGGACAACGTCCTTACCAAATTTTTGGCGATATTCCGTGGCAACGCGAGCAGCAAAAACAACCGCTTCGGGATCATCGCCATTAACGTGGAAGACAGGCGCTTCGACCATAAAGGCGACATCTGAACAATATTGCCCCGAGCGATATTCGTCAGGCGTTGTTGTAAACCCGATTTGGTTATTCACGACGACATGAATGGTGCCGCCTGTGCGGTAGCCAATAAGCTGTGAAAGCTGGAAGGTTTCCATCACGACGCCCTGCCCCGCGAAGGCACTATCGCCGTGCAAAATGACAGCCATAACCTGTTCGGGATTATGCGACTTGTAGGTCCCTGACGCCATTTGCTGTTTTGCACGGGTCTTACCGATGACCACAGGGGCCACAACTTCCAAATGCGACGGGTTTGGCGCGAGCGACAAATGGACCTTATTGCCATCAAATTCACGGTCATCAGACACGCCCAAATGATACTTCACATCACCCGAACCAAAGTCCTCCGCGCCAGCCGCAACGCCGCCAAGGAATTCATAAAAAATTGCAGAATAAGGCTTCTGCATAACGGAAGCCATGACATTCAAACGGCCGCGATGCGGCATGCCAAAATTAATGTCTTTTAGGCCAAGCTGTCCGCCGCGTTTAATAATTTGCTCTAGCGCGGGGAGAAGGCTTTCCGCGCCATCAATCCCGAAACGTTTTGTACCAGGATAACGCTTATGGATAAGCTGTTCAAAGGTCTCACCTTCAATGAGTTTTTGTAGAATCGCCAGACGGCCCTCTTTTGAGAAACTGATTTCTTTTTCTGGTCCCTCTAAGCGCTCTTGAATCCAAGATTTCTCTTCTGGGTTAGAAACTTGCATGAATTGCACGCCCAATGTCGAACAATAGGTCCGCTTGAGGATATCCATAATATCAGACAAAGTCGCGGTCTCTAGCCCTAAGACACCGTCGATGAATATTTCGCGGTCCATATCTTCGAGCCCGAAACCATAGGTCGAGGGTTCCAGCTCAGGATGGGGCTTAGGTTGCTGCAGACCGAGCGGGTCCAAATTGGCAATCAAATGGCCGCGCGCGCGAAATGCCCGAATTAGCATCAGTGCATGTAGAGAGTCTTTGGCGGCCTGTTCGGCTTCAGTGTCAGAGATATTTGGACGCGCGGCTTTGACCTTCTCCACCGCTACGGCTTGGTCGCCCCAATCCCCGGTCAGCGCAGAGGTCAGCTCCGGTGCAGGATCGGACATATGCGCGTCGCGTTTCCACGACGGACCCGCCGCATTTTTCTTGGCATTGGCGCTATCTTCGCCAAGGCTATCAAAATAGGCGCGGAAAGACGCATCGACGCTATTGGGGTTTTCCGCATAGCGCGCTTGCATTTGCTCTAAATAGGCGGCGTTACCCCCATCCAAAAAGAGGGTGTCTAGGAAATCTTGGTTCCGTTCAGAACGTTCGGTCATGCGAGTTCAGCCTTGCCTGATAGCGGGGTGTTCAGCTAGCGCCTTAGCAGTGTAAAAACATAGTGTCACCGATGGATTTCGGCTTGGGTGTAACAGTTTTGTAATGCCCAAAATATGTACCAAACATGACGAAGCCGCCTCACGCAATCCTCACATGTGAGAAAAGCATCTGGCGGCTTCGAAAATAGGAATTTAAAGCTTATCCGTTCAGGACATCAATCATAGTCACGCCGAGCTTGGCAGGCGAGTCAGACACTCTGATACCCGCTTTTTCCATCGCCGCAATCTTATCGTCTGCGCCGCCTTTGCCGCCTGACACAATCGCACCTGCGTGGCCCATTGTGCGTCCCGGAGGCGCTGTACGGCCTGCGATAAAGCCAACCATAGGCTTCTTAATGCCCTTCTTGGCCATATGGGCGACATATTCCGCCGCTTCTTCTTCGGCAGAGCCGCCAATTTCGCCAATCATGATGATTTGCTTGGTGTCATCATCATTCAAGAAGAGTTCAAGACAATCGATAAAGTTTGTGCCGTTAATCGGGTCACCGCCAATACCGATCGCCGTTGTTTGGCCGAGGCCAACTTGCGTGGTTTGGAACACGGCTTCGTAGGTTAACGTACCTGAGCGAGACACCACACCACAGCTACCCTTTTTGAAGATTTTACCCGGCATAATTCCGATTTTACATTCTTCAGGAGTCAGAACACCGGGGCAGTTTGGTCCGATAAGGCGAGACTTAGAGCCTTGCAGCGCCCGCTTTACAGGGATCATGTCAGAGACAGGAATACCTTCCGTAATCGCAATGATGAGTTCCATCTCCGCGTCAATCGCCTCGAGGATTGAGTCGGCAGCGAAGGGCGGCGGCACGTAGATGACAGACGCTGTCGCGCCCGTAGCGTGCTTGGCTTCGTGGACTGTGTCGAAATTGGGCAGACCAATATGCGTGGTTCCGCCTTTACCGGGCGTAACACCTGCGACCATTTTCGTGCCGTGGTAAGCAATGGCTTGTTCCGTATGGAATGTACCCGTTTTACCGGTCATGCCTTGCGTGATGATTTTTGTATCTTTGTTGATAAGGACTGACATATTTAGCTTTCTTTTCCTTACGGAGTTAAAATTAGGGTTTTGCTGAGTGCAAATACAAATTCACCGTTATCAAGCCTGCGGTCCCAGACATTGTAAAATGAATTCTGAGTTTCTGGGTAATAAACGTATTTCTGAAAATCTGGATTTGTTGAAATTGTTTCTCTAGCCAAGTTACGTGACGCAACTAAGACCGTAGACTTTTCGAAATCCTCTATCAACAAATCCCCTGCACTTCCCGAATAACTACGGATTTGACACATCAGCCCAACTCGCCCTTTAAAATTATATTCAGCGACAGCGAGGAAATATGCTTCATCCAAAAGGAAGTCCTCATTCATTCGACCAAGCTCTAAAGAGGAATATTCAAAAACCGAAAGGTTCTCGAAATCAGCCTTGTTCTCAAAAAACTTAGATACAACGCCAGCATCTGATACTTTTGACCACATCTTTTTCTCTGCGAGAGAAACAAAATCGCTATACGTTTCAGCCGATGCATCGCAGACATCTAGAAACTGCGCCGTCGTAAAAAACAGAGGTCTTTTTTCAATAGGCCCTTCATTCGTAAAAGCCTGTTGAGCGGACAAAACAGAGGCAAAGACAAACGCATATTTGAGGTTAAATCTCACCGATTAAGTTACCCCTGAACGGCCTTCACAATCTTCTGCGCCGCATCATCGAGGTCGTCCGCAGCAATCACGTTCAGACCAGAGTTACGGATAATCTCTTTACCGGCTTCGACATTCGTCCCTTCCAGGCGAACCACGAGCGGCACTTCAAGACCGACTTCTTTGACAGCATCAACAGCGCCTTGCGCAATGACGTCACATTTCATGATGCCGCCGAAGATATTGATCAGAATGCCTTCGACTTTGGCGTCGGATGTGAGGATTTTAAACGCCGCTACGATATTTTCCTTTGTCGCGCCGCCGCCCACATCGAGGAAGTTGGCAGGCTCTGCGCCGTAGAGCTTGATGATGTCCATTGTCGACATCGCAAGACCCGCGCCGTTCACCATACAGCCAATGTTCCCATCAAGGGCCACATAGGAGAGGTCAAATTTCTTGGCTTCTGTTTCCTTGGGATCTTCTTCAGTGATATCGCGAAGTTCTTGGATATCTTTGTGACGATAGAGCGCGTTCTCATCAAAGCTGATTTTGGCATCGAGGCAGTGAAGACGCTGATCTTCTGTCACGATGAGCGGGTTGATTTCTAGCATCGACATGTCTTTGGCGAGGAAACCGTCATATAATGTGCGGCCTAGCTTATTCGCTTGCTTGGCCAGATCGCCCTTAAGGTCGAGTGCCTTAGCCAACGCGCGGCCATGATGCGGCATGAAACCTGTGGCGGGATCAATGTCGAAATTGATAACTTTCTCTGGCGTGTCATGCGCGACGGCCTCAATATCCATACCGCCCTCTGTTGAGACGATGAAAGACACGCGCGATGTGTCGCGGTTGATGATGATGGAGAGATAGAGCTCGCGGTCAATATCAGAGCCATGCTCGATGTAGAGACGATTGACTTGCTTACCTTCATCGGAGGTTTGCTCTGTGACGAGATATTTGCCCAGCATTTCCTCTGCGTTCTTGACGACGTCCTCAACAGAGAAAGCCAACCGTACGCCGCCCTTGGCCTCTGCTGGCGCGCCGATAAATTTACCCTTACCGCGTCCCCCTGCGTGGATTTGGGATTTAACGACCCAAAGCGGGCCGCCGAGTTTCTCTGCGGCGGCCTTGGCTTCGGACGCGTTAAAGATGGCGACGCCTTCGCTCACGGGGGCACCGATGGATTTAAGGACAGCTTTGCCCTGATATTCGTGGATATTCATGGAAGGTCCATTTTGCGGAAATGTTCAAATGTGCAGGGGTTATAACGCCCTGTGCCAGCGCCGCAACCGCCGAGTTTCATAGATTCAGCACGTCTTTGTGAAAGGCTGGGTGATAGGCTTTGCGGCTTTAACGTCAGTCACGGCAACAGGCGCGGTAATAGGCGCGGCGCATTTAGGTCTTCACTTGCCCATAAGCCCAACACTGCACATCGCCAAAAGGCGCGAGCTTATCGATTTTATACATCCGCTTTGAGCCAATCGCCTCCGCAGTTTTGATTGACCCGATATTGCCCTCGGCAATAACATGGATGATACGGTCCCAGCCCAGCGTCTCAAAGCAATATTTCACGCAGGCTGCGCCCGCCTCTTTGGCATAGCCGCGCCGCGTGTAATCGCGGTGTATGGTCCAGCCAACTTCAGGCTCAGGCCAACCTTCCGGGTACCACGGCCCGACGCGGCCGACCCAATCCCCGCTGGATTTTTCAATGACGGACCAGAACCCATAACCGCGGATTTTCTGATGCCCAATGACGGTTGCCATTTGCCGCCAAGACCCCGCGCGGTCCAGTGTCTGCCCGCCGATAAAGCGCACCGTGTCTTCATCCGTCATCATATCATGCCACGGGTCAAGATCAGCGGCGGGATCAATTTCGCGCAAGATGAGGCGTTCCGTTTCGAGGAGGGTTTTCATAGCCCCACCTTACGACAGACCTTCACCTTCAGAAAGAAAAAAGCGCCCCACGGAGCGCTTTCTTATATTTTAATTTTCAAGTGACCCTAGTCTTTCAGACTTGGCTCCATTTCTTGACAATCGGCGATGATTTTCTCAACCGCTGCGACAGATGTCATGAACATTTCGCGCTCATCTGCTTTCAGGCGGATATTCATCACCTTCTCAACGCCCTTGGCGCCAATCATCGCTGGCGCGCCGACATAAAGACCGCGGACACCTGCGATTTGACCTGAGAGGCGAACCGCACAGGGCAAGATACGCTTTTTATCGCGCAGATAAGAGGTCGCCATTTCAATCGCAGATTCAGCAGGCGCGTAAAACGCAGACCCATTTCCGAGAAGTCCGACAATCTCTCCCCCGCCTTTACGCGTGCGCTCAACGATTGCGTCAACCCGCTCCTGCGTGGTCCACTTCATCTTGATGAGGTCGGGGAGCGGCACACCGTTCACTGTGGAATAGCGCGTGAGCGGCACCATTGTATCGCCATGCCCCCCAAGAACAGAGGCGTGAACGTCTTCGACAGAACATTTAAATTCATCCGCGAGGAAATAGCGGAAACGCGCGCTGTCCAAGACACCCGCCATACCGACAACTTTACGCGGCGGCAGACCAGAGAATTTTTGCAAAGCCCAAACCATCGCGTCGAGCGGATTTGTGATACAAATAACGAAAGCTTTTGGCGCATATTGCTTAATGCCTTCCGCGACCTGTTTGATGACACCGAGGTTCTTACCGATAAGCTCTGAGCGGTCCATGCCGGGCTTACGCGGGAAGCCGGCCGTGATGATACAGACATCTGCCCCGGTAATATCAGCATAATCATTTGTACCTTTGAGGGTGCTGTCTTTACCGAAAACGGGAGCTGCCTCCGAAAGGTCGAGCGCCTTACCTTTGGCCGTGCCTTCGAAAATATCGAAAAGGACAATATCCCCTAGCTCCTCGCGAGCGGCGATGTGAGCCAAAGTTCCGCCGATCATACCGGCGCCGATAAGGGCGATTTTTGCGCGTGCCATAGAGATTCTCCGATTAGGCGTGTGTCATTGGCTGGCCTTTAGCGGGGGATTGCGTTCGGGGCAATGTCACGTTTCCGTTGGGCTCAGATTGGTGCGCGCAAGCAGATAGGCTCGCAGACCCTGTTGAAACTTTGGTTTCAACTTGAGGGCCTGCCAACACCATAAAAGAAGACGCGCCCTGGGCGGTTGATTTTCCATAGGAAAACCAACTAGGTGGGCGGCAGGGCGCCAATAAAAAAGGACTGCCCGCGTGGTGGCCCCCGCGAAGGAGACCAGATTTAAGTTTTGTTTTACGCAAAGACCAAAGCGGATTGGGCCAAAAGCCCATTCCGCCCCCCGTTGATTGATTAAAATCAATCAACCAAGCCACGCGGCGGCAGTTTTTGATGCAACGGTTCGTGCAATTCGCGTCCGCGAAATGCACAAGGTCCCACAGTTAATCCGTTCCGGTCATGCAAATCGTGACACCTCATCATCTGGTTAGGATGATTTGGCATGCCCATCTCGAATGTTTCCT
>CALLBD010000063.1 GCA_938001915.1 uncultured Caulobacterales bacterium
TTCCGTTCCATGCGGGCGAAACACTCAGCTGGAGCGTCAGTTAGAAATTCTGCGCCAAGGACGAACATCGCCCTTGGCCTCGTAAGCCTCTTATTTCGCGATATTGAGGGACCAATCATAATCCCAATCATCGACTTTTGATGCGGATGCCAGAGCCGCATTTTTAGGCCCTTCGGCAAATTGTGAGAGATAGGTCAGCAGCTCTTTTTCATTCGACCCGAAATCATCTCTATACCATTTGAAAATTTCAGACGCGTCGACTTTCCCGTCGGCATCAATCGTAATGCCGCTCGGGCTACGCACATAATCCTGTGCCGCTTTGGTCAAATCAGCTTCTAACGTTTCCGCTTCCCACGCCGTCATTTTTAAATTCGGACAGCCAATAGAGGCACAATTCACGGCAAAATGGACGCGCGGTTCATCAAATTGTTTTCTCAGTGTTTCATGCTCAATATCGTTCAGGCTCATTTTCTGGCCATTGACGGTGAGAAGCTTTTGATCCCAAGGCCGTTTGATTTTACGGATGGACTCCAGCGGCATATTATCGAGAATTAAATCTACCGTTTGCGCATTATAGAGATTATACCAATAGGCCTGCTGCTCTGCCACCGAAAAGCCTGAAATATCCGTACCCGCGAGGGTCGCAATATAGGCCTCTAATGCCTGCTCATCCGCCTCTGACACGGCGGCATAGGCCACGAGATTAATCCCGTCCTTTTGCGTCACATATTTCGCCAAAAACCCATTATAGGACGCATTGACTTCGGAGCCTTTTTCAGCGGCGGATTTGACGGCAGTCTCAAGCTCGGCCTGAGATAGCGACTCCACGGGAGCATCTGCCGTTTTATCAACGGAGCTCTCTCCGTAATTACAGGCGGTAAGCCCAAAGGCGATGACGGTAGATGTCAGTAGCGTTTTAAAATGTTTGGTCACAATATGTCCTGTTCAAATGTCTAACAGTGAAGTAGCCGAGGGCTCGAAAAATATCGAGACACAGTTGCGAGAGGCTTTTCAATGAGGTTTAGATATTCCCAGCTTCGTCTCTTTTGAAAAACGAACACGGTATTCCTGTTGTATTAACGGCTCCTCGGCAAGAACGTTCCCAATATCATCGAGCGTCACATTTTGATGCCGCTTTATCTGAGAGAGTTTCTCTCCGTCGCATGAATTAGAGTGAGAACGCTTCTTTAATTTTAGAGATTTCTAATTGAGCCCGTTTCGTTAGATGAACTTCTGAAATTTTATCGACCGTCATAACTTCCATGAACTTCTTAGAAACTTTATCAGCAGGGTTATTCCAAATATCGTCAAAAATTAAATCAAGATCTTGTTCGGCCAGTTTATACCGTCTTCTAAGGAAATGTTTACTACCGTATTGACTGCCGCCTCGTTTCTTACTTTCCTGAATACGTTTTCGACAAAACTTCTCTTGGAATTCCGGGCAGCTCAAATAAATGCTCTTGGCTCCTAAGGCCGTAAGTGAAAACCGTTCCCTCAACTTTGACGTAGGATGTTCAACATCTGCCAGTATCATCTGTTTCATAAACGCGAATGGATTTTCAGCTGAGTTGGTCACTCCCTAACTCGCGCCGCCTGCCCCTAAATCCCGCATGGGCAAGCTGCGTATCCGCTGTCCTGTCGCATTAAACACGGCATTGGCGAGGGCTGGCGCTATGGGCGGGGTTCCGGGTTCGCCTCCACCGCCGAGCGGGGCGTCACTTTTTAGGATGACCGTATCGATTTTCGGCGCTTCATCTATGCGCAGCATTTCATAATCATGGAAATTGCTTTGCACGACAGCGCCGTCTTCTAGCGTGATTTCGCCGTAGAGCGCCGCCGTGAGGCCGTAAATAATCCCGCTTTGCATCTGGGCTTCAAATCCATCTGGGTTAACCGCGAGGCCGGGGTCCGCCGCGCAGGCGACATGCACCACTTTGGGGTCGCCGCCTGACATATCCACGGTCACAACTTGCGCGCAGATTGTCATGAAACTTTCGACAATAGAAATGCCTTTCGCCTGCCCCGCAGGCAGCGCCTCGCCCCACTTACCGAGTTTGGCCGCCGCGTCCAAGACGTTCAAAAAGCGCGGCTTATCCGCGAGCAAGGCGCGGCGATATTCATAGCCGTCTTGGCCTGCGGCATGGGCAAGCTCTTCGATAAAGCTCTCGGTGAAATAACCATGTTGCGTATGGTCAACCGAGCGCCATGGGCCGAGCCGCGTATGAGACGGACTCTCAACGACCTGAACGAGCTTATTGGGGATGTTGTAAACAATATCACTGGCTTCTTTGGGGTCGCCCTTATGGTTGAATACCGACTCCCATGTTAGCGGCATGCCCGCCTCGTCAACAGCCGCCTTGAACCGTCCCAATACGGCGGGGCGGTAATGATCTTGCGCCGTGGTTTCTTCGCGGGACCAAATGAGCTTCACGGGATGGCCCGAAACTTTGGAGAGCGCGGCGGCCTGTAGCGCGTAATCGGGAATGGCGCGGCGGCCAAACCCGCCGCCCATAAAGGCCGTATGAAGCGTCACATTTTCGGGCTCTAACTCCATTGCCTTCGCAACAGCCATACGCGTGCCGAGCGGATTTTGCGTCCCGCACCACACGTCGCATTTCCCGTCCCGCACCCAAGCGGTCGCGTTCATAGGTTCCATACAGGCATGAGCGAGATAGGGGACGCGATATTCGGCTTCGATAATTTTCGCTGCACCTTCCGCACCCGATTTCACATTACCGCCCTTATGCATGGTCTTGCGTTTACCCGTGTCCAGCGCCTCAGCATATTGCGCAAAGAGGCTGTCCTGATTAACCGCGTCAGAGGCGGATTGCGTGAATTCAATATCCAGCGCCTCTAGGCCCATTTTTGCGGGCCAATAGCCTTCCGCGACAACGCCGACATAGCTGCCCATATTATGCACGGAGAGCACACCCGGCACAGCGAGCGCATCGCTTTTATCGAGCTTTGAAATAACTTCGCCGTGGACAGGCGACGCCATGACGGTCGCATATTTCATACCTTCGACTTGGGCA
>CALLBD010000064.1 GCA_938001915.1 uncultured Caulobacterales bacterium
AATAATCAAGACAATCGCGGCCTGCCATTCATAAGCGGCAATCGCGAGACCAATTTTATAGCCATCCCCCGACATGCCAATAATCTGCTCTGCGGAAATATTGGCCGCCACGAGCGAGGCGCCAATCGCCCACCAGGGCAAAGCTTTCCCCGCGAGAAAATAATCTTCTGTGCTCTTGATCGTGCCCTTAGGCTCACGGGACACCCATTGCGCTATACCAAATAAAAGAACGGCATAAAACCCGACAACAATTAAATCTAATGTACTTAAAAACATGAATTGTCCTTGGAACTAAAGGGTTTCGGCGGCGATCGAATTTTGAAATCTAATAAAACTATTTGCTGTTTAGCGGCCCTTCACAGGGGCGGTGTGGAGGTCGGTTTTCGCATTGATATCCCCCGCATGCAATAAATTACTTTTTTAAAAAAAATACGACTATCTTTGAGTCCAATTTTGGCTATTCGCGTCCTATTCCGCCCTTAAGGCGCGGATCGCGGCTTTGAGCAATCTCGCCAGAATAGGCTGCAGCGTCCAGCTAATCTACTTCAGAAACTGAAGCGCGAATAGAGGTTTACGCTAACCCTAGCCTGAGTCATGATAGGGAGCTGTGGCGAAGGAAAGAAAATGCTCAATAAATTAATCGCGGCCGGATTGCTTGCAGGACTTGTGGTTGGGTTACTGGCGGCGGCCACGGGCAACACCGCGCTGCACATGATTGCACAGGGCTCCGCGCCTTTCGGCCAGGTTTTTATCAATGGCATTCGGATGATTGTTATTCCTCTCGTTGTGACCATTATCTTTGCCAGTGTCGCACGTCTGGGCGATCTTCGCGCCCTGGGGCGTCTCGGTGGTCGCACGCTCGGATTTTATGCGCTTACCCTCATTCCTGCGATTTTAATTGGGATGTGCAGCATGCAGCTCGGGTTGCGCTTCGTGCCAGAGTTGACCTTGCCAGAACAAGGCGCTGTTACTGTGCCGCAATTGCGCGGGCTTTCAGAGTTTTTTGTTGGATTGCTGCCCGCCAATATTTTTGCCACGGCGGCAAAGGGCGCTATCTTGCCCTTGATTGTTTTTACGGCTTTGTTCGCGGCGGCGGCGGGCACCTTAGAAAAAACTCGGCGCGAGCGCATGGTGCAGGCGGCCGAGGATATCTCCGCCGCGCTGATTAAACTTATCTGGTGGATTTTATATTTAGCGCCCATCGGCGTGTTTGGTTTGATTGCGCCTGCGACAGCGAAAATGGGATGGGGCGTTATTCAAAGCCTGAGTATGTTTCTCATTTGTGTCATTCTAGGCTTAGCCGTTTTTGTGAGTTTGGTTTATCTTCCGCTCATGGCGCTGCGTGCGCGGATTAATCCGCTCAAATTTTTCAAAGGTCTGTCTGGAGCCATCACGATTGCTTTCTCTACCACCAGCACCGCCACGGCGATCCCTGTCACGCGGCAAGAGGTTATCGAAAATTTCGGCGTCTCGGAAAAAGAGGCGGATTTAATCGTACCGCTCGGCGCGTCTCTCTACCGTCCAGGCAGCGCTTTATTCCAAGCCGCCGCCATTGTTTTTCTCGCGCATATTTATGGCGTGCCGCTGGCGATTGGGATGGCCGGCGCGATTGTTCTTACGGTCTTCCTCGTCTCTCTCACAGTTGCGCCCGTGCCGTCCTCTGGCGTTGTCACAATGGCGCCCGCGCTAGAGAGCATTGGCGTTCCCGTCGCGGGTCTGGCGCTAATTTTGGGTGTTGACCGCATCCCCGATATGTTTCGCAGCAGTGTCAATGTCATCGGGCAAGCCATTACAGCCGTTTTAGCGCCACCGGATTCTGAAGCGTACGACAGAAATTTCGATTAGACATTTCCCGAATTGAAAGCTAATCATCGAGCCTACACGGCAACTGCTGGCGCATCGGGCGGACGGCTTGCCGGACCTTTAAGTGATGAAGGGCCGCCCGTGACCACCATATTTAGACCCGCCGCTGCCGACGATATCTCGGCGATTGCCAAGTTCACCTCTCAAGCGGATTCCGGCTTAACAACAGTTCCCAAATCCGAAAAGGCCGTGGCAGATTATGTCACAGAAAGCCTTAGCTTTCTGAAGGGCGATGCAAATGCCAACCGTGTTCTATTTATCGCAGAACGGGACGAGCAGCTGATGGGGATTTCTGGAATCATTCCACGGCTGGGTGTTGACCGCCCCTTTTATTCCTTCAAACGCTCTCGTCATGCCCGGAAAGCGTCCCGGCAGGATTTGTCTGTGCGCTATCAGACCTTACAGCTCACGACGGATTTTGATGGTTTTACGGAGCTCGCAACGATTTACCTTGCGCCAGACGCGCGCGGCAAGGGTATCGGGCGATTGCTGTCTCTCGGCCGCTTGGGGTTTATTCACGCCCATCGTGACCGTTTTGAAGATCGGCTTATGGCGGATATTCGTGGCTGGATTGATGAAGATGGCAACTCTCCGTTCTGGAAACATTTAACGTCGAAATTTATTCAAACAGAATTTGATGAAGCCGACCGTTTGTCCTCTGGAGATGCGGCGTTCATCATTGAGCTTTTGCCCGCGCTCCCGATTTTGCTGAATTTACTCCCGCCCAGTGTCGAAGCGACCGCAGGTAAGCCCCATGATTTATCGGCGGGCGCTATGGGACTGCTCATGTCTGCAGGATTTCAAGATACGGACCTCTGCGATATTTTTGACGGCGGTCCCGCTATTCGGTGCCAGACGGACGGCACGCTTATTTCCCAAAGTGTCTTTCAGGCAACGGGCGGCGGCGTGACAGAAGCGGATGTTAAATTTTTGCATTTCACAGGTGAGGGCGATGATTTTCGAGCCGCTTTAGGTCCTGCCTATCCGAGCGCGCAAAAGGCCGGACGTGATGCCTGCGCCGCGCTTGGCACGGATACACCCTTTGTTGCGCTTGCGCAGAACAGACGGGGGTAGGAAATGACCACCGCCTCTCGCACAGCCGAAATGAATTTTGATGGTCTCGTGGGCCCAACCCATAATTATGCGGGGTTGAGCCACGGCAATCTCGCCTCGTCCAAACATAAGGGCGCAGCGGCTAATCCCCGCGCCGCCGCCTTGCAAGGTCTCGCGAAAATGCGCAGGCTTATGGATTTAGGCCTTCCCCAAGCCGTGCTGCCGCCGCAGGAACGTCCTTATATCAGAGGGCTTCGCGTGCTCGGCTTTACAGGCTCGGACTCGCAGGTACTGGAAACCGCCTTTGCGCACAGTCCTGCGCTCGTCGCGAATTATAGTTCGGCCTCTTGCATGTGGACGGCCAATGCAGCGACGGTCAGCCCGTCCGCCGATAGCGGCGATGGGCGCGTGCATTTTACGCCCGCCAACCTCACCGCCATGCCGCACCGCGCGCTGGAAGGCGCGCAAACGCAGCGGGCGCTTTCCATGATTTTTTCTGACGCGCAGCATTTCACCGTTCATGCGCCGCTCGCACATACACCGCTTTTGGGAGATGAAGGCGCGGCGAACCACAACCGCCTCTGTGCCTCTCATGACGCAGCGGGCGTTGAGTTATTTATTTATGGGCGGGATGCCCTCGGTCCTAGAACAGATTTAAAATTTCCGGGCCGCCAAACCCTGCAAGCCTCAGAAGCCGCCGCGCGCCTACATGGCCTGACATCTGCCAATAGTCTCTTTCATGCGCAAAGTGCGACGGCGATTAATGCGGGGGCCTTCCATAATGATGTGGTTTGCGTGTCCAATGAGACAGTTTTATTCTTCCATGAAAGCGCCTTTGATAATCCAAAGGTTTTGGAAAAAATCATGACAGAAAAAGCTCGGCCATTTGGATTTACGCCAGACTTCATTATGGCCCCTGCCGAAAAAGTGCCGCTGAAAGATGTAATCTCGTCTTACTTATTTAATTCTCAACTCGTGACGTTACCGGCTGGCGGCATGGCGCTTATTCTGCCGACACAAGTCGAAGAAACGCGGTCAACGAAAGCCTTCGTCGATGCAGTCTTGGCGGGGGATAACCCGATTTCCCAAGCGTATTATCTGGACCTACGTCAGAGCATGGCCAATGGCGGCGGTCCTGCCTGCTTGCGTCTGCGCGTTGTCCTTACGCCCGCGCAACAAGCCGCAGCCCATCAAGGCGTGGTTATGACGCCAGATAAAATCACGGCTCTGGAAGATTGGGTCAAATCCCATTACCGTGATCGCCTCACCCTTGAAGATTTAGGCGACCCTGCATTTTTAGATGAAACCCGCACAGCGCTTGACGCTTTGACACAGCTGCTGGATTTGCCATTACTCTATGACTTTCAACGGTCCACTTTAGATACAAGAGCCCCCTCATGAATGCCGATAATATCCCGCTCGGGGAACTGACAGACCTTGATAAAACCGCTTTAGATAAATTGGCCGCGCGCCAAGATGCCATGCTCGCGCGCACCATTGCCTGGTCCAAGGTCAATACGGGCAGTTATAATACCGAAGGCCTGAAGACTTTCGCACCGATGCTGGCCGAAGCTTTCGCGGAAACCGAAGCTGAGGTTGAGCTGCTAGAGACGCAGCCCATTGAGAGCGTGAAAGCCACGGGCGAGGTTAGGGACTTTCACACGGGCCCCGTGCTGCGCGCCGTCGCTCGTCCCGATGCGCCGAACCAAGTCGTGCTGACAGGGCATTATGACACCGTTTTTCCCAAGGGCACATTCACCGAGGTTACAGATCTGGGCGGCGGGAAATTCAACGGTCCTGGCCTGACGGATATGAAGGGCGGGATTTGCGTGATGCTCGAAGCGCTCAAAGCTTTTGAAGCAGGGCCCCTCAAAGACCAGCTCGGTTATAGGGTCATTCTCACGCCAGATGAAGAGATTGGAAATCACGCTTCCAATGACGCCATTATGGCGGCGGCGCGCACGGCACATATTGGTCTGACCTTTGAGCCCTGTATGGAAGACGGCAGTTTTTCGGGCGCGCGTAAAGGCAGCGCCGTCTGGGATGTTATCTTTCAAGGTCGCTCCGCCCATGCAGGACGTGAACCTGAAAAGGGCCGAAGTGCGCTAATGGCGGCGGCGGAATTTGCGTTGAAAATCGAAGCGCTGACGGATGTGCGCGAGGGGACGACATTTAATATTGGCTCTATCGACGGCGGCGATGCGGTGAATGTCGTGCCTGCGCTTTGCGTGGTGCGGCTCGGCGCGCGCGCACCGGATGGCCCGTCCGCAGACTGGGCGCAGGGCGAGGTGGACCGCATTCTGAACGAGGTCCTGAAACGCGACGGGATTACCGCCCACACCCATGGCGGATTTTACCGCCCGCCAAAGCCGCGCAATGCGGCGCAAGAAAAGCTCTTTGGCGATGTTGCGGAAACGGCCAAAGCGCTCGGCATTAAGCTGAACTTTGTCGATACGGGCGGGGTCTGTGAGGGCAATAATGTCTTCGCAGCAGGCACGCCAAATATCGACACATTGGGCGTGCGCGGCGGACGCATTCATTCGGATGAAGAATTCCTCATGGCCGATAGCCTGTCGGAACGCGCAGGGCTCGCGGCGCTTATTTTACACCGTATCGCGGAGGGCCGCATTGATGCCAAAGCGATTAAGGCGCTGATGACCCCGTGACTCAAATTTTTAAATCTATCTGCCCCGCCACGGGCGATGTGGTCTGGGAAGGCGCAGCCGCGTCCCCCGCGCAGGTTCACGCTGCTGTCGCCGCCGCGCGCGCAGCGTTTTCGGATTGGTCACTAACTTCTTTTGAACGCCGCGCAGATATCGCGCAAAAATATGCCGAAGCGGTGCGCGAAAAATCCGAAGAGATTGCCCTCGCGATTTCTCGCGATATGGGCAAGCCGCTTTGGGAAGCCCGCACAGAAGCCGCCGCCATGGCGAATAAAGTCGCGGTTTCAATTCTATCCTATGAAGACCGCACGCCCACACGCATCACAGAGACCACCCGTCTCTCGCACCGCCCGAATGGGGTGATGGCGGTGTTTGGTCCGTTCAATTTCCCGGGTCATTTGCCCAATGGTCATATTATCCCGTCGCTGCTGGCGGGGAATGTGGTGGTCTTCAAACCTTCCGAACTTACCCCGCAAGTCGCAGAGATTATGGCAAGCTGTTGGCGCGAAGCGGGCTTGCCAGATGGCGTATTAAACATTGTCCAAGGCGCGCGGGAGACGGGTGCGGCCCTGCTGGAGGCGGATATTGACGGCTTGCTGTTCACGGGTAGCGCCGCCACGGGCACATTTTTCCACAAGCATTTCGCGGGCCGTCCCGAAGTTCTGCTCGCGCTAGAAATGGGCGGGAATAATCCGCTGATTATCACAGAGCCTGCAAGCGTTGAGGCGGCAGCAGACCTTGCCTTTATGAGCGGTTTCATCACGGCGGGGCAGCGCTGCACCTGCGCAAGGCGGCTTATCTTGCCGGGCGGCAAATTTGGCGATGCGGTGATAGAGGCGGTGCAGGCGAAAATCGCGGCGGTGAAAATTGGCCGCTGGGATGTGGAGGATATTTTCATGGGCCCCGTTGTCGGCACGCAGGCCGCCGAAGCCGCGATTAATTTCGAAGCAGATTTAATTGCGCGCGGAGGGACCTCTCTGACGGCGCTTGACCGCGACGGGTCGTTCTTGCGGCCCGGCCTGATTGATGTGACGGGCGTCGAGGTCCCCGATGAAGAGCTTTTCGCGCCTTTCGTGCAAATCATTCGCACGGCGGATTTAGACGCTGCGATTGCGGCGGCCAATGACACGCGCTTTGGCTTGGCCTCGGGATTGATTTGTGATGACGCCGCCCAATGGGACTATGCGCAGCCCAGATTACGCGCTGGTATCGTGAATTGGAATAAGCCCACAACAGGCGCAGCCTCAACCCTCCCCTTTGGCGGCCCAGGCCTGTCAGGCAATCACCGCCCCGCCGCTTATTACGCCGCAGATTATTGCGCCTGGCCGCAAGCGGGGCAGGTGGCGGCAGAAGCGGTCTCGCCCGCTATGCCCGGATTTTAAACGTGGATTTTAGATAGAGGGCAGCGCCATGAAAAAGACCATCCTAATAACAGGTTCAACAGATGGGATTGGCTTCGAGGCCGCAAAGACGCTTACCGAGCAGGGTCACCACGTTTTGATACATGGCCGAAACCCTGACAAACTCGCCGCGAAACTGGAGGCGCTAGGGCCGCTCTCCCCAAACGGCGAGATTGACGGATTTATCTGCGATTTATCCGTCATGGCAGAGGTCAAAAATTTCGCGAAATCTGTCGCAGAAAAATATCCCACCTTAGATGTGCTGATGAATAATGCGGGTATTTTAAAAACGCCGCGCCCCTTTACGGACCAAGGCCATGACGTTCGGTTTTTGGTCAATAGTTTTGCGCCTTATCTGCTCGCGAAAAAACTATTGCCGAACATCCCTAAAACGGGGCGGATAATTAATCTGTCTTCGGCGGCGCAGAACCCGATTGATTTTGACGCTCTGGCAGGCCGCAAGCGCCTCGCAGATATGGAAGCCTATGCCCAAAGCAAACTCGCCCTCACAATCTGGTCACGCCATATGGCAGATGATATCGGCGCAGACGGACCGCTGGTTGTTTCGCTCAACCCTGCCTCACTGATTGGTACAAAAATGGTTAAGGACGGCTTTGGCATTGCAGGTAAAGATATTCGTATTGGCGCAGATATTCTGGTGGAGGCCGCCATCGGCGCGCGCTTTGAGGGGCATAGCGGCGAATATTTTGACAATGACGCGGGCCGCTTTGGTCCGCCGCACCCCCATGCAGAAGATGCGGGGATGATTGCAAAAACCATGGATGCGATAGAGACTATCTTACCGAATTTAGAGTAGGGAAATTGGGCCGGAAACCCTCGCCCGCCGCCGATGCGGCGGGTTTATTGTGCTGACTTAAAACGCTCTATTTCGCGATATTCCCAGCCGAGGCTCGGTTAGCCGTCTTTTGATTTGCCAAAATTTGATCAAAGCCAATTTCTATACAATGCGAGTCCATGATATTTTTCACTTCACTTGAAGAGGTCGCTTGGCCTGTCATTAGAATTTGCATCGCAACTTCCCCTGCGGCTTGGCCCGCAATTTGGGCCTCATCGCCCAGCGCGAGCATGGTTTTAATATCCCCTTGGTCCAATTGCGTGATCAAACCGCTCGACATTTCCGCTAGGGCCTCAGGGTCTTTTCCGCTCATCATATTTACAAAATCTTGCAGCGTTAGGGGCAGCATGAAGTCCACCATTGTCGCGGCGAATTGGCTATACATTTTACAGGCGGCGGCATCCTCAACCTCAGCAGCATAGGCGGGCGATGCGAGTGAAAGCGCGGCCGCGGCCGCTAAGACGGATAGGCGTTTCATGAATTTTCCCCTTTAGATAGTTCTAGAGAAGTTTGTGCTTTTGGTTGCGCCGTGTAAATCACTATTTCCAGTTAGGTTTTCCCGTCTTGCCACAGCGATGCGGGGCGTTCCGAAAGCAAACAATAATTAGACAGTCATATCTTTCGGGGTTAACTCTGGCCAAGCAAAATAATGGGAGAGTAAAGATGGAGACCACGCGTTGTCGCTGCTCTTGCGGTCATGTTCAGTTTAATGTGGCGAAGACGCCGCTGGTGCGGCTGTGTTGCCATTGCACGATTTGTCAGGATTTCAATAGCGCCGCCTATGCGGATATTTTGATTTATGACGGCGCAGGCGTCGAGGCCCCGCCCGAGGGTCGCGTGGCCTATAAAAGCTATAAATCCAAATCGCCTATCCTGCGCGGCAAATGCGCCAAATGTGAGGACCCCATTTTAGAGCAATCCGTCAAAGGGCCAAAATTATGGATTGTCCCCGTCTCCGCCCTGCCAGAGACAGCAGAGCTGCCAAATCCAGCCGCGCATATATATTACGAAACCCGCATCCAAGATGTCGACGATAGCCTGCCAAAATATACGGGCGCTTTGAAAAGCAATCTGGTGATGATGAAGCATCTTCTGGCGGCGAAAGTGTTTAAGGGGCGCAGGAGTTAGGTGTGGCCGTCTGGCCAAATATAAGTAGGGTTTAAATCTTGTCTACCATTACATGTATTGATGATGCCAAGGGTGTTGTTGCTGACTTTTTGACTAAAAAACTCTCAAAGTTGGAGACAGAAGATTTAATCAAACAATACGAATCTATAAATAATAAGCCAAATAACCTAGATTTAGAATTATCTAGTTTGAGGTCTTGGTTACATAGCGAAGAGCTTCGAGATGGAAGTTTTCATCAAGGAATTAATGCTCTATTTTTGGAAATGATAGAGGTAAGAGCTCTTTTTTATGCGTTTATTAAAACTGGAGAGCAGAACCTTGAATTCTTTGAAAATGAAATTTTCAAGACTGTTTTCTTTCAGCAATGGAAGGTTGGATGTATATATTTAATGTATGAGTCTTTCTCAAAACTAGTAAGTTACAAAGACAAAGATAAGTCACTAATAAAACTATGGCCTAGAATATCTTCTTTCCTACCGCCAACAGTCGATGAAGACGAAGTCGAATTAATTTCGAAAGTTTTATGCAAAACAAATAGGCAGTTTGTAAATGCACGCTCTGGCTCTATTAAATTTAGAAATAAGGTGATTGCTCATAATCAACTTAACGAAGAGCCTGAATTGCTAGAATTTGATAGAGAAGTTCAAAAATTGTCTAGGGTATGGGCCATATTGGTCCTTTTCTATTCAGAAGGAATAATTCAGCCTTTTCGTAAAGCTGGATTGGCTTTCTATGGGTTTGATAAATTTTTTGAATTTGCAGAGATGCGATATATGTATAAATTTCGTCAAGAGTATTTAGATAAAATAGATAGTTGGGCGCGTACAAGATTGCATAATGGGTCTTTGAGTCACAGAGGACCAATTGTGAAAATTTCTGTTAAAATGGATTTCAGAACCTAGCTGATTTTAACCCCTAAAACGGATTCAGCGTATAGCCCTCTTGTTGCAGCACCGCATGGGCGGTCATGGCTGATAGGGCCATTTCTACGCCGGGCAATGTGTCCCCATATCCGATGCCGTAAAAACTGGCGCTTTGCCCGCAGAGGATAACGCGCACGCCTTGCTCCGTTAGGGCTTTGATGAGGGCGGCATTGACGTTTTCCGTCCCGTCATAGGTGGCGGCATATTTTTTCGCATTTGCCACATCCAATGAGGCTTTGCCGTGAATGACCACGGCGAGTTTCATATTTTTCTCTGGCACGCCCGCCCGTGCATGCATGTTTAAAAAGCGCGCAGGCGTGTTGAACTTGCGGTTCATTTGCCCGGGGTCCGCGGGGTCGACAATATCATAGAGAATTTTGAATTTCGTACCTCTCGGGATTTTGAAATCGGTCTGCATAGCGGCGGATTCGCCAAATTCCGTGAGGATGGGACCTTTCTGGAATTGGCTCGCTTGCGCCTGTGCGGAGGCAGGGATGAAGAGGAGAGAGAGGGAGAGGAGGAGATGTTTCATGGGGGATGTGTAGCGCAATGATAGCGCCCCGTCATTAGCGGGTGTGGGGGGGCGCTCTTTCTCTCTC